>JASDTK010000175.1:0-946 GCA_041891555.1 Oscillospiraceae bacterium | reverse complement strand
TGCTGTGGACGATGGAAATCCAGAAGTTCATGTGGGATAATTACCGCGACGCCCACAAAAACGGCAAAAAGCTCGTTTTCTACGGCGGCTCCGTTCCGACTGAGCTGATAGCGGCCTTCGACTGCTTCGGTTTCTATCTCGACACAATACCGTTCCGCCTTTCCACGAACCCCGCACTTACCGCTCAGTACATAGACGAGGCCGAAAAATATGTCGCTCCGACGATGTGCGGCCTTGACAAGACCGAGCTTGGCGCATGGATTTCGGGCGCTTACGGCATAAAACCCGATATTTTTGTATATAACTCCGTCCCCTGTGACAGCTCGCGTCTGGCTTATCCCGCTATGGAAAAAATGATGGGCGTCCCCACCTTCAGCTTTGATACTCCTTTCCGCCGCGATGACCGCGGAGCCGAGTATTTGGCTGACCAGATGGAGGATTTCATCACGTTCATGGAAGAGCATACTGGGCACAAGCTCGACTGGGACAAGCTCAAATTCTACATGGAAAACTCGAACCGCAACTTCGAACTGCAGAAAAAATGCTCAGATCTGCGTAAAAACAAGCCCTGCCCGCTGCCCGGTCGTCTGCTGGTTCTGAACGGCACCACAAACGCAGTCGCCTGCTATCCGGAGATGGGCGATCTGTATGCCGCCGAGCTGGAAGCCGGCCAGATGATGGTTGATCTCGGAATGGGCGCCTGCCCGGACGAAAAATACCGTGTAGCGATGCTGCAGAACATGATCTGGGGCGCTGCGAGCATAATGGACTGGATGCAGATGGAGTACAACGCCGTCGCTGTAATGGACGCCTTCGGCTTCCAGGGCGACATCATGTTATGAACAGCTATCCCGATCCTGCAGACGGAGTGCATTACCACTTGTCGTATTTGCCTCAGAATCTCCTTATTCGAATCCCTTGATTGTGCCATTATTCCTTTTCAAAA
>JASDTK010000174.1:0-2803 GCA_041891555.1 Oscillospiraceae bacterium | reverse complement strand
TCATGAGATGCGTCGGATGAAAATTGCCTTTCCCGTCGAAAAGATACTTCAAGATGCTCAAGCATACTGTTGAATGTACTGGCGAGGTGCCCAACCTCGTCCTTTGTATCGATACCTCCAATTCTGAGGGAAAGGTCGCCTTTTTCAATTTCAGCAGCGGTACTGGTAATTTTTGAAATTGGCTTCAGCGCTTTCTTGGCTATCAACAATCCGCCTAAAACGGCAATGAGAAGAAAGATCGGCGCGGCAATGATCATAATAATCTTAACTTTTGTTAAAAACGAAGTCACCGAATCCAAAGGAGTACATACGCGAATATATGCCAATATCTGATTTTCGTTTTTTAAACTCTCGTCATAGACCATCCAAGACTTGCCCTGCTGAGTTATCGTTTGAATTACCCCGGCATGAAAAGGCCCGGAAGAAATCCAGTCCAAATTGCTGTTGCTTTTAAGGACATTACCGTTAACCTCAACTATTGCGATACTTGCATCAGCCGGCAGCTTGGTTCCTTCACCCCAATTAATGCTGTCATTTTCAATTTCACAGCCCAAAATAACCTGTGACGCAATATTGCGTAAAGCTCCTTCTTCGTTAGTGTACATCGACGTTGAGATAAGGCCATATAAAACCGGAAGAAATACCGACAAAAGAATAACGGTCAGCAGCGAATACCACAGCGTTATTTTTGATCGTATTGACAGTTTACTCATCGCCGCACCTCATGACATATCCAAAACCTCTTATCGTGTGAATGAGTTTTGTATCAAAACCTTTGTCTATTTTTCCACGTAAATATTTTATATAAACATCGACAATGTTGGAGTCATAGTCAAAATCAAAGTTCCACACATGATCTATGATTTGAGATCGGGTTAAGATCGACCCCCGATTACGGAGCAAATATTCAAGTAAGGCATACTCCTTCGAGGTCAGAACAATCGCTTTATCCCCGCGTACGACCGAATGGTCATTTGTGTTCATTATTAAATCAGCCAAGGTAAGTATGCTGCTTTTCACATCGCCCTGCCTTCTTGCCAAGGCGCGAATCCGCGCAAGCAATTCGTCAAAGGCAAAAGGCTTGATCAAATAATCGTCAGCGCCAGCGTCCAACCCTTTTACCCGGTCCTCAACCGCGTCACGTGCAGTGAGGATCAGCACTCTGGATTTATTGCCCCGGGCTCTTATTGATTTAAGCAATTCAATCCCGCTTATTTTCGGTAGCATCAGATCCAGCACGATGCAATCGTATTCCATAGCCTGAGCATAATCAAGCCCGCTGGACCCGTCAAGGCAGCTGTCAATGGTATGTCCGTCTTCTTTTAGTCTTTTCGTTATAATGCTATTCAAAGATTTATCGTCCTCGATCACCAGCAGGCGCATCATATCACTTCCGTTTCTTATTGTTGGCATTATTGTACCGTTTGAAAATTAGAAACACATGATAATATAAATTAATTTGTTTCTAATCGGGTTCTCATTTGAGTGAATTACTATGTGACCATAAGCTATTTTAGCTTAAATAACTCTAAGGAGCAAACAATATGCAAAAAGATAGCCCATTAAAAGGTAAAATCATTGCAGGCCTTAGCTTGGCAATGGTGGTTGCCGTAACGAGTGCGTTTGCACTGCCTGCGATGGCTGCAAATTCAAATTCTTCGGCAGTCGGTAACTCTACAAACACGGTACAAGCTACTAATCAAACCGAAGACAAGGAAGTTAACGATGCGGCTAATGAGACCTCGGAGGACACGCTCCTCGCTTCTCAGGTGAAAATCACGGAAGCACAGGCAATCGCAACGGTAGAAGCGGCAAACCCAAATACCACGGTAACATGTGACGAGCTTGGTAACGAAAACGGAACCGCAGCATACCAGCTTACAGCTACCGCCGCAGACGGCTCCAAATCCGAAGTCAAAGTTGATGCAAATACCGGGGCCATACTGAGCACTTCAGCCGAAGAGGAAAACAACGCAGCTGACCCGAAGGAAGAAAACGAGCAGAATTCCGATGCGGAAGAAAGCGCGTCCAAGAATGAAACCGAAGACGCAGTTCTCGCGTCTCAGGTGAAATTATCAGAGGCCCAGGCGATTGCAATCGTAGAAGCAGCAAATCCAGGGGCTTCCGTGACCTGCGGCGAGCTCGGAAACGAAAACGGCACGGCAGCCTATGAGCTAAAAATAACTGCCTCAGACGGTTCAAAGTCCGAAGCAATGGTAGATGCAAATACGGGCGCAACTTTGGCTTCTACCAACGCAGATGTTAATTACGAGGGCTAATCCTCACCTAGGTATAAAATGGGTTTAGACTACGTCAGAGAAATGGGCCGCCTAACTGGCGGCTCATTTTTTATATTCGCTTTGGCAATCCGATTAGAGTTCTATGAACTTCCCGTTAGAAAGTATTGTCAGAGAAAAAAGAAATGAGGCACGTTTTTGAAAGACTGGATACTAATTATCGATGATAATCCCGATCCTAAAAGATTCTAAGAAATACAAAATGAATGAAACATCATCTATTTATAAATACTGCAAAATCCATGCAAGATGCAATAGAGTCGCTTAAAAAGACAAATTATCTTATTGTCATAATTGAAGCTGACAATTTAGAATATTTGCCATATCAGAAACTGATACGCGAAATGAAGCCAATGCCGATTTTAGTTGTATCGTCAAAATACGATGCCGCTGAGAAGTTAGAAGCCATCAGGCTTGGTGCAGATGAATATTTAGTCCGTCCCTGCACTGTTGAAGAGAGCATAACAAGTGGGCTAGCTTTAATTAGGAGATATACATTATTAAAC
>JASDTK010000173.1:17866-18324 GCA_041891555.1 Oscillospiraceae bacterium | reverse complement strand
CTGCGGGACAAGCGGAACAGACGGAGGGGATGAGCTGCCGGAAGTCACGGACACACAGACCGAACAGACGGACTATTATAAAGCGGACAATGTTTTTTCGCTGAACTGCAATAAGGAGTACAGCTTTAATCCCTTTACAACGACGAACGCTTCGAACATCATCTGCACTCAGGCGATGTACGATACGCTTTTTACTGTCGACGAAAACTTTGCCGCGACGCCGAATCTTGTCAAGAGCTGTGAGTCCGATGACGGGCAGAGCTGGCGCTTTTATGTCGATACCTCTGTGAAGTTCTGGGACGGTACGACGCTTACGGCGGCGGACGCTTCCTATTCCCTGCAGCGCGCGATGCACAGCCCGCAGTTCAAGTCGAGATTTCAAAACGTTTTCGGCGTGAGCGCGATGGATGAAAGCCTTTTCATAGTGACGCTGAATTCCCCCGATATGCTGTTTCCAT
>JASDTK010000173.1:13753-17856 GCA_041891555.1 Oscillospiraceae bacterium | reverse complement strand
ATATTCCCGTCATCAAAAACGGCACGGTTGAGGACTATGCGCCGATGGGAACGGGCCCGTATATGCCGGACGAGCAGTACACAAAGCTGATAGCTTTTCAGGATTATAGAAACTATGCAAAGCTCCCCGTCGATACAATCTACCTTAAGGAGATTAAGGAGACGGAGGATATAATAACCGCTTTTGAAAACTCCGAAATTGATCTTGTCACAAACGATCCCACCGGTGTATACAGTCTGGGCTACGGCTCCGCGAACGAAATACGAAGTTGCCCGACGACGAATATGCATTATTTGGGTTTTAACAGCTCAAGCCGGTTTTTCTCAAATCCTAACTGCAGGAAAGCGATGACTTTTGTCATTGACAGGGAACATATTGTAACCGATTATCTGAACGGAGCTGCCTCAGCAGCGACTTTGCCAATGAATCCGACCTGCGCCTTGTATAACGACGCGTATTCGGACATTATTTCCTATTCTGTAAAGAAGAGCGAGGCCGCCTTTGATGCCGCCGAAGTTCAGGATTACGACGACGACGGTAAAAGAGAACAGATGATAACGGGCATTCCCGTTGAGATAAGCGTTAATTTTATAGTGTGCAGTGACTCGCCAGCAAAGGTGCAGGCCGCCCAGTCAATTGCAGAAAATCTTACGAATCTGGGCATAACGGTCGATTTACGGCTGCTGTCATGGACAGAATATACTGCCGCGCTCGCCGCGGGCGACTTCGATATGTATTACGCCGAAGTCAGGCTCACAAACGACTTCTCAATCAGAAGCCTTCTGTTCGAAGGAGGAAGCCTCAACTACGGGCTGTTTTCCGACTCCGCGCTTGAGCAATGTGTGAACGACTTCATGGTCTGCCCCGAGGAAGGACGGCAGAAGGCCGCGGATATGATGTTCAAATATATCACCGACACGGCGCCTATAGTTCCGATATGCTTTGAAAAGAGTCAGGTAATCACGCACAGAGGCGTGGTTTCGGGTATGAAACCGACAAAAGATAATGTGTTTAACGGAATAGAGGAATGGAAGATTAATACAGACTGACGCAGAGAGGAGTTTTTGCTATGACCGACAGAGAACTGCTTAATCTGGCACAGGAAGCCTCTGAAAAAGCTTACGCACCCTATTCCCGCTTCAGAGTCGGCGCCGCGCTGGAGTGCGCGGACGGAAGTGTTTTTACCGGCTGCAATGTTGAAAACAGCGCGCTGGGCAGCACCATGTGTGCTGAAAGAGTTGCCGTATACAAGGCTGTAAGTGAAGGAGCAAAGGACTTTTCGCGCATCGCGATTTACGGCGAAGGCGAAGACTACTGCATGCCCTGCGGCTCCTGCCGTCAGGTGCTCAGCGAGTTTTCCAAGGACATGGAGGTGCTCTGCGCCCGGGGCTCGGGCGGCTATGTCAGCTACCGCTTGAGGGAACTGATGCCGCACCCTTTCAGACTTGGCGATTTTTAATTATTCAGAACCCTGCATTATTCATTACAGCGGAAGTGAGGGAGAAGCAGAGTGGACTTTGAACAGCTCAAAATTTTTATAACGGTTGTTGACAGCGGCAGCTTTACAAAGGCAGCCGAACTTATGTACATAAGCCATTCAACCACCTCAAGAAACGTTTCGGCGCTTGAGGATGCTCTCGGCGTCAGACTTCTCGACCGGGACAACAGGGGCTTAAGCCTGACGCAAGCGGGAAGGCTGCTTTATCGCGAAGGTAAGCTCCTCCTTGAAAAAACGGACGAGCTTGAAAGCAAAGTCAGAAATGTTGAAAGCGGTGAAACAGGCAGGCTCTCTGTGGCGGGCGCAAACCTTGTCTCAGGCGAAATGAACGAGCTTCTCAGCGACTTCTGCTCACGATATACGGACGTTATTCTCGGTATTTATCACAACGAGCTTTCGGAAGTCCACGGGCTTGTCGGAAAAGGCGAAATGGATTTGGGGGTGACCTTCTCGTATGCGCTTCCCAAGAATCCGGAGGATTTCGAGTTCCGCAGTGTCGGTGAGGAGAAATTCTGCCTCGTTTGCGCGGCGGCTCATCCTCTCGCACTGAAAAAATCTGTCAGGACGTCGGAACTCGGTACGGAACGCTATGTGGGCGTCGGCGAACAAAGAAGCGGATTTTCGAGAAGGCTCGAAGAGGAAATCTTCAAATACAAACCGGAACGTGAAGTCTTATCGGTTCCGACTCTGGAATCCCTGTTTCTTAAGGTCAGAAACGGTAACGGCGTTTCGCTCGTGCCGTATCCAATGGCGAGAGAATTCGGGAAAAACTGCGCGGTGCTCGATATCGAGGATCTGGACTCGCGCTTTGAAATCGTCGTATTTTGGCGAAAAGACAACGCTAATCCTTCCCTGCAGCTGTTTACGAAGCTGCTTTCGGGAAGAGTGATTAATTAATGCGCAAAGACCCATAATACATATTGCAAAGCGCAAATCCAAAGAGGTATGACAATGAATAAAAGACTTAAGGCTATCCTAGTTCTCGTGCTCGCATTCACAATGCTTGTTCAGGCTCCGATTTCGGCAGGCGCGCTGACTACAAACTCAACCTCATACTCGGATGTTTCTCAGGATGCATGGTACTACGAAAACCTGAACAAGCTTTCGACTTTGGGGATAATAAACGGCTATCCGGACGGCACATTCAAGCCGGATAATACGCTTACTCGCGGCGAATTTATCAAGATGCTTGCTATAGTCGCCGAAATCTGGACGGACAAGACTCCAAAAGGCATCCATTGGGCGGAGGATAGCTGGAATGCTCTTAATGACAGCGGGATTCTGGAAGTGTCCACAGGTTATTACAGCAGCGGAACACTGTTTCCGTGTACGGCTAAAGCGCTGGATACGCCGATAACGCGCTATGAAATGGCGTTCCTGATAAACGCCACGATATATATGGCGTTCTATGAGAATCAGATGGTCTTGAAAGACTCAAATGACAGCTTTGCAAATCATATAGGCGACTATAACGGAATGGATCAGGGCTACAGAGGCGCAATCGAGCAATGCTATGCCAAGGGAATTCTGACCGGGGACGCGGACAGCTATTTCTGGGGAGCTTCCAATCTTAAGCGCTCCGAGGCCGCGGCGGTCATCGTAAGGCTGGCATGGAAGACGGAAAGAAAGTCGATAAGCTGGGCGATAGAAAAAGAGGTCGTAATCGACACGAGCTTTACGCCGTTCGCGATTCAATACAGAACCATGACCAACGCCGAGCGGCATCAGGCACTCTTCGGAAATCCGAACAAAGCGTATTTCACAAGCTCGGACAATACCGGAACCCACATTGTATCGGTACAGGTGAAAACGTGGGATATAAATTCCAGCGGGGCAAAATATACGCGAACATGGTCTTTGCAGGTCAATGCGGTAGTTTCGCGCGAAGTGAAAGCAATATTCGATTACATATATAATAGTCCGGAGAAATTCCCGATACATGCTTTGGGCGGCTTCCGTACAAGCGACACCCTGCGCCACAGCTGGGGCTGCGCGATTGATATTAACCCGACAGAGAACTACTACATAAATTATAAAACTGGGCAACAGGTAGGCAGCTTCTGTTATAAGAACGGCTCGAGCCCGTACTGCATACAGCCTAACGGAAGCGTCGTCACAGCCTTCGCGAAGTATGGCTGGGGCTGGGGCGGCCAGGGCTGGAGTACGGCTGCGGACTACATGCACTTCTCGATACTTGCCTCCGGCGGCTGACAGAAGATACATTATAAACGGCAAGGGAGCGGGAAACCGCTCCCTTTTTTGTGCGCTTATTGTGTCTGACCGATTAATTTGATGTAAATTTTTATTATTCGAGTATAATCATATTTTTGTATGGAAAAATGCAAATATATATTGACAGAGCAAGAATTATCTGATATTCTAACGGAGCGCCTATTGGGGAACTTGCGCCCTGATTGCGCAAAATGCGATGAAGCGGGAGATTGCGGATATAGTTCGTGAGGACGATCCGGTAACTTTCGTGGAGTATGTCCGTGCCGATATTATCGGCAGTAATCGGGCGGTTGAGAACGTTTCTGCTTCACGCGTATATCGCTTGGACGGGGTCTGACCGGATAAAAATCCGGTTTGTTTTTCGGGCAAGGTC
>JASDTK010000173.1:8129-13743 GCA_041891555.1 Oscillospiraceae bacterium | reverse complement strand
GGTCTGATACGCACGGCAAAGTGTACAGAAAAACTTCTCACCGAACTGAAATTTTAACGGCGGATCCAATGCCGCTGAAGAACTGACGTTCAGGAGGAAAACAAATGGCAGCAACAAACAAGAAAATGATTCGTATCAGACTCAAGGCGTATGACCACCAGCTCATCGACAAGGCGGCCGAAAAAATTGTTGAAACCGCAAAGCGCACGGAAGCAAGGGTTTCCGGCCCCATTCCCCTTCCCACGCAGAGAGAAATCATTACAATACTCCGCGCTGTTCATAAGTATAAGGATAGCCGTGAGCAGTTTGAGCGCCGTACACACAAGCGTCTCATCGACATCATGAACCCGACCCAGAAGACGGTTGAGGCTCTTATGTCGCTGGAACTGCCTGCAGGCGTAGAAATCGAAATGAAACTCTGATTACTGGTCTTTTCCGTCTATCTCTTCGGCTCATCGGCTTGCAGTATAAACCATACAGCGGAGCCGCCTCGCCATCGACCTAGACGAAAAATCCTGCGTAATCGAGTGCATATGTGAGTATGCAAAATCCCTCGTATCAAATCCGTAAAAAACCCGATTGTCCGTTACTTGCGTGAACGGACAGGGTCAAGTCAACAGCCTCTGGTTCGTTTCGCAGCAAATCGAAAGCGCGGCCTGACGACGAAAGCGAGTTGACCAATAACCTATAAGGAGGAAATAATATGAAAAAAGCTATCATCGGCAAAAAGGTCGGCATGACGCAGATCTTCGATGAAGCGGGACACGTCGTGCCCGTAACCGTTATCGAAGCGGGTCCCTGCGTCGTTGTCCAGAAGAAGGAAGCTGACAAGGAAGGCTATACTTCCGTACAGCTCGGCTTTGAAGACCTGACGGAGAAAAAGCTCTCCAAACCCGAAAGAGGCCACCTTGCAAAAGCGGGCGTCGCTTTCAAGAAGTATCTTAAAGAGTTCCGTCTTGAAGACTGCGAGTCTCTCAATGTAGGCGACGTCGTGTCCGCAAGCGTTTTCTCTGAGGGCGATAAGGTCGATGTGACCGGAATCTCTAAGGGCAAGGGCTATGCCGGTGTTATCAAGCGCTGGAACGCCCACAGAACTCCTATGACCCACGGCGGCGGCCCTGTTCACCGTCATGCCGGCTCAATGAGCGCAAACTCCGATCCGTCCAGAATCTTCCCGGGAAAAATCGGTGCGGGACACATGGGCGCGGAGCAGGTCACTGTTCAGAACCTTGACGTCGTCAAGGTCGACTCCGAACTCAACATGATCGTTGTCCGCGGCGCAATCCCCGGTCCCAAGGGCGGTATCGTTTATCTCAAGAACACCGTCAAGAACGTAAAGGCCAAGGGTGCTGTAGCAGCTGTCAGCGTCAACCCGCAGAAGGCTTCCGCAAGGGTCAACCCGCAGAAGGCCTCCGCAAGAACGAGATAAGGGAAAGGAGAGAATGTAAATGCCTAAAGCAACAGTTTACAATATGGCCGGCGAAAAGGTCGGTGAGATCGAACTCTCCGAATCCGTCTTCGGTATTGAACCCAACGAGTCGGTTCTGCACGATTCCATTAAGAACCACCTCGCCAATTGCCGACAGGGTACGCAGAGTGCGCTTACAAAGGGCGAAGTCGACGTTACAAACAAAAAGCCCTGGCGCCAAAAGGGCACCGGCCGTGCACGCGCCGGTCATGCCGGCTCTCCCGTATGGAGACACGGCGGCGTAGCGTTTGCTCCCAAGCCCCGCGATTACAGCTACACCCTCAATAAGAAGGTCAAGAGACTTGCTCTCAAGAGCGCGCTTTCATCGAAGGCGGCCGAGGGCGAAATCATTGTCATCGACGGACTCGAAGTTTCCGAGATTAAGACAAAGACCTTCAAGAGCTTCCTTGACAAGATCGAAGTTACCGGTAAGGCTCTAGTAATTACCAAAGAAGTTAATCAGCCCGTTATTAAAAGCGCAAGAAACATTCCCGGCATCGTTACGACGATAGCGACCGTTCTGTCCCCCTATGACATTCTGAACGCCGGAAAACTTGTCGTTGACAAGGCTGCGCTTGAGAAAATCGAGGAGGTCTACGCATGATGAGAACAGCATACGACATCGTCAAGCGTCCCATCATTACAGAGCAGTCCATGGAGGACCTCGACATCAAAAAGTACGTTTTTGAAGTGGCAAAGGACGCAAACAAAATCGAAATAAAAAAAGCAATCGAAGAGATTTTCGACGTTAAGGTCATCAAAGTTACAACGACGATTGTTCCCGGCAAGGAAAAGCGTGTAGGCGCAAAGCCCGCGGGCTATACTTCCGACTGGAAAAAGGCCGTCGTAAAGCTCAGCAGAAGGTCCAAGAACATTGAAATCTTCGAGGGTATGGTGTAAGGGAGGAAATGAGAAATGTCCATTAAAACTTATAGACCTACTACACCGTCCAGAAGACATATGACTGTCTCGGGCTTCGACGGAGTCGACAAGCGCGCTGTACCCGAGAAGTCCCTTGTAGAGGTCCTGAAATCCAACGCCGGCCGCAACGCAAATGGCCGCATCACCGTCCGCCATCAGGGCGGCGGCAACAAGAAGAAATACCGCGTCATCGATTTCAAGCGCAATAAGCTTGATATACCCGGCGAAGTGCTTCGTCTTGAATATGATCCCAATCGCTCTGCGCACATCGCGCTTATAGAGTATACGGACGGCGAGCGCCGCTATATACTTGCTCCTTACGGACTCAAGGCCGGCGATAAAATCGTTGCTTCTCCCGCAGCCGACATCAAGCCAGGCAACGCGCTTCCGCTTGCAAACATCCCCGTCGGCACCATTATCCACAACATTGAGCTTTATCCCGGCAAGGGCGCGCAGCTTGTCCGCTCCGCTGGCGTCGAGGCTCAGCTTATGGCTAAGGAAGGTGAGTTGGCAACTGTCCGTCTGCCCTCCGGTGAATACCGCAAGGTGCGCATGAACTGCTACGCCACCATCGGTCAGGTCGGCAACATCGACCACGCGAACATCCACATCGGCAAGGCCGGACGTAAACGTCACATGGGCTGGCGCCCGACCGTCCGCGGCTCTGTTATGAACCCCTGCGACCACCCCCACGGCGGCGGCGAAGGCAAGAGCCCGATCGGCCGTTCCGGACCTGTTACTCCTTGGGGCAAGCCGACGCTCGGTTACAAGACTCGCAAGACGAAGAACAAGAGCAATAAGTTCATCGTCAAGCGTCGGAATGTGAAGTAAGGAGGGAATGATTAAATGAGTAGAAGTATTAAAAAAGGCCCCTTCGCTGCTCCCGAGTTGCTCAAGAGGGTCGACGAAATGAATAAATCCGGCGAAAAGAAGGTTCTTAAGACCTGGAGCCGCGCTTCCACGATATTCCCGACTTTCGTTGGTCACACAATCGCCGTCCATGACGGCCGCCGTCATGTTCCGGTCTATGTCACTGAGGATATGGTCGGACACAAGCTTGGCGAGTTCGCGCCCACCCGCACTTTCCGCGGTCATGCCGGCTCCAAGACCGGTAAATAAGGAGGAGAAAAATGGAAGCAAGAGCAGAACACAAGTTTGCCCGCATATCTCCCCGTAAGGTCAGCATAGTATGCGACCTTATCCGCGGCAAGAACGTTAAGGTAGCCGAAGCCCTGATGCAGCAGACACCCAAGGCAGCGTCCGAGCTTATGATTAAGGTCCTTAAGAGCGCTGTGGCAAACGCAGAAAACAATTTCAGCATGGATACCGATAAGCTCTATGTTAAAGAGACTTATGCAAATCCCGGCCCCATCCTCAAAAGAGGAATGCCCAGAGCGCAGGGCCGTATGTTCAGAATTAACAAAAGAACCAGCCACATCACTATCGTAGTGGCAGAGAAAGAATAGGGAGGAGGCAGAGTATGGGACAGAAAGTTAATCCGCATGGATTCCGCGTCGGCGTCATCACAGATTGGGATTCCAGATGGTACGCAAGAAACGACAAGGTCGGCGATCTTATTGTCGAGGACTATAAAATTCGTGAGTATCTGAAGAAGACTCTGTTTTCCGCAGGCATCCCGAAGATCGAAATTGAGCGCGACAGCTCAAAGGTCCGCATCTTTATTCACTGCTCACGCCCCGGCGTGGTCATCGGAAAGGGCGGCACGGAGATTGAGCGTCTGCGTCTGTCAGTTGAGAAGATGATCGGCAAGCCCGTCGCTCTCTCTATTGTTGAGGTTCGCACTCCCGATACCGACGCACAGCTCGTTGCCGAGAACATCGCGGCACAGCTTGAAAAGCGCATCAGCCATCGCCGCGCCATGAAAAATGCCATGGGACGCGCAATGAAGCTCGGCGTAAAGGGTATCAAAGTTATGTGCGCCGGACGTTTAGGCGGCGCGGAAATCGCACGCAGCGAATGCTACCACGAGGGTACCATTCCCCTCCAGACTCTCCGCGCGGATATCGACTACGGTTTCGCGGAAGCAGCGACGACCTATGGTCGCTGTGGCGTTAAGGTCTGGATTTATAAGGGCGAGGTCCTCAGCCAGACACTCCGCAGCACTCCCCGAACAATGGATCTGACCAAGAGAGACGACCAGAACCGCGGCGAGCGCAAGAGAACAAACAATTATCCCCCCCGCACAGGTGGTCAGGGCCAGGGCGGCGGCTACAACCGCGGACCTCAGGGCCAGGGCGGTGGCTACAACCGCGGCGGTCAAGGCCAGAGCGGCGGCTACAACCGCGGACCTCAGGGCCAGGGCGGTGGCTACAACCGCGGACCCGCAGCCGCACCTACAACCCCTAAGGAAGGAGGCAATGCGTAATGCTTCTGCCTAAGAGAGTCAAATACCGCAGAGTGCATCGCGGTCGCATGAAGGGCAAGGCCTCCAGAGGCAACTTTGTCGCTTACGGTGAATACGGTCTTATGGCCACAGAGCCCAGCTGGATTACCTCGAACCAGATTGAGGCGGCGCGTATTGCTATGACCCGCTATACAAAGCGCGGCGGTAAAGTCTGGATCAAAATATTCCCCGATAAGCCCGTAACCGAGAAGCCTGCCGAGACCCGCATGGGTTCAGGTAAAGGTTCCCCCGAGTACTGGGTCGCAGTTGTAAAGCCCGGCCGTGTCCTGTTCGAAATGGCCGGCGTAACCGAAGAAACAGCACGTGAGGCAATGCGTCTTGCAAGCCACAAGCTTCCCTGCAAGACGAAGTTTGTCAAGCGCGACGATGTTGCCGATTCCGAGACAGGTGGTGAATAAGATGAAGGCAAGTGAAATACGCGAAATGACCGCTGCAGAGCTTGAAGGAAAGCTCGTTTCGCTTAAGAAGGATTTGTTTACCCTCCGTATGCAGCACGCCACGAACCATCTTGACAACCCGATAAAGATTTCTGCCGTACGCCGTGACATTGCCCGAGTCAAGACAGTTATTCGCCAGAAACAGCTCGAGCAGTGAGGAGGTAACGTATATGAATGAAGTAAGAACATCTTCCCGAAAGACCCGTGTCGGCAAGGTCGTGTCCGACAAAATGGACAAGACTATCGTCGTCATCGTTGAGGATCGTGTTGCGCATCCTCTCTATAAGAAAATCATAAAGCAGACCTATCGCCTCAAGGCTCACGACGAAAAGAACGAAGCCGGCATAGGCGACAGAGTCAGGG
>JASDTK010000173.1:0-8119 GCA_041891555.1 Oscillospiraceae bacterium | reverse complement strand
CTCGTCCTTTGTCCAAGGACAAGAGATGGCGCTTAGTAGAAATAATCGAAAAGGCAAAGTAAGGAGGCCGCGAAATGATACAACAGGAAACATTTCTCAAGGTGGCCGACAATACCGGCGCCAAAGAGATCAAATGCATCCGCATTCTCGGCGGAAGTAAACGCAAATACGGCAACATCGGCGACGTCATCGTGGCGTCAGTCCGCAAGACCCAGCCTGGCAGCACCGTCAAAAAGGGTGATGTCGTAAAGGCGGTCATCGTTCGCAGCGCAAAGGGCGTCCGTCGTGCTGACGGCACCTATGTCCGTTTTGACGAAAATGCCGCAGTTCTCATCAGAGACGACAAGAACCCCCGCGGAACCCGTATTTTTGGACCGGTTGCGCGCGAGCTGCGTGACAAGGACTTCATGAAGATCCTGTCGCTTGCTCCCGAAGTCATATAGGAGGACAAAATAATGAACGTTAAGAAAGACGATAGAGTTATTGTTCTGTCCGGCAAGGATAAGGGAAAACAGGGCAGGGTCATGTCGGCCGATCCCGATAATGCCAAGGTTATTGTCGAGGGCGTAAATGTCGCGAAGCGTCATCTAAAGCCCCGCAAGCCCGGCGAAGAGGGCGGCATAATCAAGAAAGAGACCCCAATCTACGCTTCCAAGGTCATGCGCGTTTGCCCCAAGTGCGGCAAGCCCACCCGCGAAGCCCACAAGTTCCTCAAGGACGGATCAAAGGTACGCGTCTGCAAGAAGTGCGGCGAAACAATATAAGAAAGGAGAGACTCTATAAATGCCAAGACTTAAGAAAAAATATCTTGAGGAAGTCGCTCCTGCTCTTATGAAGAAGTACAGCTACAAGAGCACAATGCAGATTCCGAAGATTGAAAAAATCGTTATCAGCGTCGGCGCAGGTGACTGCAAAGACAATCAGAAGGCGCTGGATGCTGTTATCAAGGACATCTCGACAATTGCAGGACAGAAGGCCGTTGCAACGACTGCCCGCAAGAGCGTCGCGAACTTCAAGCTCCGTGTCGGTCAGAATGTCGGCGTAAAGGTCACGCTCAGGCAGGATAGAATGTGGGAGTTCCTCGATAGACTTTTCAACATCGCGGTGCCCCGCGTCCGTGACTTCCACGGCATCAATGCTGATGCCTTCGACGGCCGCGGCAACTATAGCCTAGGACTGAAGGAGCAAATCATTTTCCCCGAAATCGAATACGATAAGATCGAAAAACTGCGTGGTATGAATATTGCTATCTGCACCACTGCGGCTACCGATGAAGAAGCCAAAGAGCTGCTGACCCTTATGGGCGCGCCCTTTGCAAAGGCTTAAGGAGGACAGAGCATGGCTAAGACATCAATGAAAATCAAGCAGGCAAGGCCGGCGAAGTTCTCTTCAAGAGAGTACAACCGCTGCAAGATCTGCGGTCGTCCCCACGCCTATCTGCGTGACTACGGCGTTTGCCGTATATGCTTCCGTGAGCTGGCACACAAAGGTCAGATCCCGGGCGTCAGAAAAGCTTCTTGGTAAATTAAAGGCTGTGCAGGATGCCCTGATGCTTTGCGAAAGCGCCTTGCCGTATACACGATACTGCCTGCGGCGCTTGCGCTTCGCCTAAGGGTACCCTGCCCACCCCTGCTTAACTAGGAAGCTTTATTAATGAAATTCGTTCCCTCGTTCTATACCAAACAAGAGCCCAGCGAAGCGGGTCTTGTTTGGAGAGGAGGAGCGGCGGAATGAGTGAACTTTCACGCTTGCGTGAAAGCGAAAGATATGGAGCTTGCTCCGACGACGCGACGACGAAAGGCCGGGGGCAATCAGGTATTGGCTCGGAACCTCGCCGCCAGAACAGACCGTAAAAGGCTGTAACTCTAACAAGGAGGAAAATTTTAGTATGCAAATCACTGATCCTATAGCGGACCTGCTGACACGCATCCGCAACGCCGGAAGCGCGAAACACGACACTGTCGATGTTCCTGCTTCCAACATGAAGAAAGCCATAGTCGGCATTCTGCTTGATGAAGGCTATATCAAGAGCTATCAGCTCATCGAAGACGGCGGCCAGGGCATAATTCGCATCACCCTCAAGTACCTGCCCGGCAAGGAAAAGGCCATTCAGGGCCTTCGCCGCGTTTCAAAGCCCGGCCTGCGTGTTTACGCCGGCGCGGACGAACTGCCTTATGTTCTCAAGGGACTGGGCATCGCAATCATATCCACGTCCAAAGGCATCATGACCGACAAGGCCGCCCGTAAAGCCAACGTCGGTGGTGAAGTCCTGGCGTTCATATGGTAAGGGGGTATAGGAATGTCTAGAATTGGAAGAACTCCCATCACCGTTCCTGCCGGAGTGGAAATTAGTATCGAAGAAAACAATCACGTCACCGTGAAAGGACCCAAGGGAACTCTTGAACGCTCACTCGCTCCTTCGATGACAATCGAACTTAAAGACGGCGTTCTGACGGTATCACGTCCTGACGACACGAAAGACAGCCGTTCCATGCACGGGCTGACAAGAACCCTTCTCTCCAACATGGTTGAAGGTGTTACCAAGGGCTTCAAAAAGGAGCTTAACGTTCAGGGCGTCGGCTACAAGGTCGCAAAAGACGGAAGCAGGCTCACAATGAACATTGGCTATAGCCATCAGGTCGTTGTTGAGGATAATGCGGATATCACAATCGAAGCTCCCACCGCCAACACTATCGTCATAAGCGGTATCGACAAGCAGAAGGTCGGACAGTTTGCGGCTGATGTGCGTAAGAAAAGACCCCCCGAGCCTTACAAGGGCAAGGGTATTCGGTATGCCAACGAAGTGGTTCGCCACAAAGAGGGCAAGACCGGCGCTAAGAAATAAAGGAGGTGTGCCTAAATGGTTAATAGACCTGACACAAGATCGCAGCGCATTAAGCGCCATAAGAGAGTGCGTGCCAAGATCTCCGGCACGCCCGAAATTCCCAGACTTGACGTTTTCAGAAGTCATTCCAACATCTACGCTCAGATTATTGACGACGTAAACGGTGTTACTCTCGTTTCGGCGTCCTCCATTGAGAAGGACTTCGAAGGTCTCGGCTCTAACTGCGAAGCGGCCGCCAAGGTCGGCAAGCTTGTCGCAGAACGCGCTAAGGCAAAGGGTATAGAAAACGTATGCTTTGACAGAGGCGGATATCTTTATCATGGCCGTGTTAAGGCACTTGCAGACGGAGCCCGCGAGGGCGGTCTGAACTTTTAGTTGGGAGGAGGAAACAAAATGGCTTATAGTAATAACAGAGACAATAGACGCAATGAAGAACCGTCTGAATTTACCGAAAAGGTTGTTTCCCTCAACCGCGTTTCCAAGACCGTTAAGGGCGGACGTATCTTCAAGTTCTCCGCTCTGTGCGTAATAGGAGACGGAAAAGGTCGCGTAGGATTCGGCCTGGGCAAAGCGGGCGAAGTTTCCGAAGCAATCCGCAAGGGAATCGACGACGCAAAGAAGAACATCGTAACAGTTACTCTATCCGAAGGCACGATTCCTCACGAAGCAATCGGTGAATTCGGAGCGGGCAGAGTCCTTCTTAAGCCTGCCGCACCCGGTACCGGCGTTATCGCTGGCGGCGCTGTCCGCGCAGTCGTAGAGGCTGCCGGAATCAAGGACATCCGTACGAAATGTCTGCGTTCAAATAACCCCCACAATGTGGTCGCGGCTACAATGGTCGGGCTTCGCTCGCTTCGCAACGCGGAGCAGGTCGCAGCCGTAAGGGGCAAAACGGCAAAAGAAATCAAAGGATAGGAGGTTGCAGCAATGGCTAATCTTAAGATCGAGCTGGTTAAGAGCTTAAACGGCAGAATGGACAAGCACATCGCCACTGCCAACTCTCTTGGACTGCATAAGATCGGAAACAAGACGGTGCAGCCCGATAACCCCCAGACCAGAGGAAAGATAGCCCAGATATGCTATCTTCTTAAGGTCACGGAAGAATAAGGAGGTGCAGGCATGAAACTTAATGAACTTTCACCTGTTGCCGGTTCTACCCACGCCTCAAAACGTAAGGGCAGAGGCAACGGTTCGGGTAAGGGAAAAACCGCAGGCCGCGGTCAGAAGGGACAGAAATCCCGCAGCGGCGGCGGAGTCAGAGTAGGCTTTGAAGGCGGCCAGATGCCTTTGGCACGCCGCATCCCCAAGCGTGGATTCAACAATATTTTTGCAAAGCCTCTCACCGCAATCAATGTTTCCATTCTCAACAAATTTGACGATGGTGATGTCATCACCGTGGAAAAACTGCTTGCCACCGGAGTTTTGACAAAATGTGAGTACGGCCTGAAGATTCTCGGCAACGGCGAGATCACTAAGAAGCTGACTGTACAGGCAACCGCTTTCTCCGAAGCTGCGAAGCAGAAAATTGAATCCGCAGGCGGGAAGGCGGAGGTGGTTTAAGTGCTTGAAACCCTCCGTAACGCATGGAAAATCGAAGAGCTGCGCAAAAAAATCCTCTTTACGCTCTTCATAGTACTGCTCTATCGTCTGGGCAACGCAATCCCCGTGCCCTATGTCGATATCGCAAAGCTGAGCGACTACTTCGATCAGCTCAAGAACACCGTTCTCGGACTCTACAACGTAATGTCCGGCGGATCATTTTCCAAAGCGACGATTTTTGCACTATCCATCCAGCCGTATATCAACGCATCGATTATTATTCAGCTGCTGACCATTGCTATTCCGGCTCTTGAGCGTTTGCAGAAAGAGGGCGGAGAAGAAGGTCAGAAGAAGCTTGCCAGCATCACGCGCTATTCTACGGTAGGCATCGGCCTTCTTCAGGGTTTCGCTTACTATATGCTTATCCGCAACAACAATCTGCTCGTTTCCGGCACAGGTCTCTGGGAAGCAATCGTAATTATTCTCACCTTCACCGCTGGCTCCGCACTCATCATGTGGCTCGGTGAACAGATCAGCGAATTCGGTATCGGTAACGGTATTTCCATTATACTTTTTGCCAGCAACGTAGCGCGCTTCCCCAACGGCATAATCCAGATGATCACCAATGTGTCCTCGGGCGGACTTTCCTTTATAGGTATGATAGGAATGCTTCTAGGAGCGCTTGCAATCATTGTCCTTATCGTCTTCGTTACAAATGCGGAGAGAAGGATTCCGGTTCAGTACTCTAAGCGAGTAGTAGGCCGCAAGATGTACGGCGGACAGTCGACACACCTTCCCATGAAGGTCAACATGTCCGGAGTTCTGCCGATAATCTTCGCGCAGTCGATTGCGTCGCTTCCTGCTACTATTGCGGCGTTCTTCAAGGCACCCGCCGCAGGGACTTTTGCTTACGGATTCCTTAAAGCCATCGATACCACATCAATTCTGTATGCAGTTATTTATTTCTTGCTTATCATCTTCTTCTCGTATTTCTATTCCACGGTTCAGTTCAATCCCGTTGAGGTTGCGAATAACCTGAAGAAGAACGGCGGATTTATCCCCGGCTTCCGTCCCGGAAAGCCGACGAGCGAATACATTCAGAAGTCGCTCAACAAGGTCACACTTTTCGGCGCTATATACCTTGGTATAGTTGCGGTCGTTCCAATCATCATCAGTGTATTCAGCGAATCCGCGAGAAACAGCGGAATCTCACTTGGCGGCACATCAATCATAATTGTTATCGGTGTTGCGCTTGAAACAGTGAGAGCGCTCGAAGCTCAGATGATTATGCGCAACTATAAAGGCTTCCTTGATTAATCGATCAGGAGGGATATTTAATGAAGTTAATACTTTTAGGAGCACCGGGCGCGGGTAAGGGCACACAGGCCGAAATTCTCAGCCGTATGTGCGATATCCCTACCATTTCAACGGGAAGCATACTCAGAGCTGCGATGAAGAACGGCACTCCCGTCGGACTCAAGGCCAAGGAGTATGTTGAAAGCGGCAAGCTCGTTCCTGACGATGTCATAATAGGCATCGTCAGGGAGCGCCTCGCCGAGGACGACTGCAAAAATGGCTATATACTAGACGGTATGCCCAGAACTATCCCCCAGGCTAAGGCTCTAGAGGAAGCAGGCATAGAGATCGACGTTGCGCTGTCTTTGGAGATATCGGACGAAGAGATTATCGAGCGCATGGCCGGACGCCGCGTCTGTAAAGATTGCGGAGCGACCTATCACATTAAAAACATTCCATCCAGGATCGAAGGCAAATGCGACAACTGCGGCGGAGACTTAATTATCCGAAAGGATGACGCTCCGGAAACAGTAAAGGATCGCCTTGCCGTCTATCACAGAGAAACAGAGCCTCTCAAGGATTATTATGCGCAGAGAGGCAAGCTCAAGGCTGTCGGAAGCAATTCCACGGTTGATGAGATGACAAAAGCAGTAGTTAAGGCTCTTGGGCTATGAGTACGATTACAATAAAAAGCCCACGGGAAATAGAGCTGATGCGCGTTTCGGGGAAAATTACCGCGGCGGCCCGTTCGATAGGACGGGAGATGGTGACCCCGGGCGTTACAACCCAGGAAATAGATAAAGAAGTATTTAAGTTCATCACAAAATGCGGAGCCGCGCCTTCCTTTCTGGGCTATGGCGGATTTCCCGGCAGCGCCTGCATTTCGGTGAATGACGAAGTCATCCACGGCATTCCCGGAAAGCGTCTCGTCCATGACGGCGATATAGTCAGCATAGATGTCGGCGCTTTTATCGGAGGATTCCATGGCGACTGCTGCGGAACCTTTGCGGCGGGAAAAATCTCCGAAGAAGCTAAACGCCTTATCGAAGTTACAAGACAGAGCTTCTTTGTGGGTCTCAAATATGCCCGCGAGGGAAACCGTGTATCCGATATTTCTCACGCAATTCAGGAGTATGTTGAAAGAAACGGCTATACGCTTGTTCGTGAATATGTCGGTCACGGTATCGGAAAAAATCTTCACGAGGCTCCTGAGGTTCCAAATTTCGGCGAGCCGGGACACGGACCCCGCCTTGTCAGGGGCATGACGATTGCGGTTGAACCCATGGTCAACATGGGCGGCGCGGCAGTTCGGGTTCTTGACAACGACTGGACGGTTGTCACAGTTGACGGCAGTTTGTCGGCTCACTACGAGAATACGATTCTCATTACGGACGGTGAGCCGGAGATACTGACCATGGCGGAGGATCTGTAATGGAGACCGCAAGGTCTTCAGACGTCGTTTTCTCTCTGTTAGGTCACGACAAAGGCAGAGAATATGTCGTTCTGAGAACAGATGGCAGCTATGCCCTTTTAGTCGACGGCAAGACGAGAAAGCTCACAAACCCCAAAAGGAAAAGCCTCAAGCATTTATGTTTAGGTAAAACGGGATCAGCGGAGCTTGCCGATGCGTTAAGCACCGGCAAAGCGACAGACAGTGCAATCCGAAAAGAGCTTGCGATATTTCGCGGCGAGGCCGGCATGACCGAGGAGGGAAGACAGTTTGTCAAAAGATGATGTTATTGAGTTTGAGGGCACGGTAATTGAAGCCCTGCCCAATACGATGTTTCAGGTTGATATCGGAAACGGACATACGATTTTGGCTCATATTTCAGGAAAGCTGAGGATGAACTTCATCCGAATCCTTCCTGGCGACAAAGTAACAGTTCAGATGTCGCCGTATGACCTAACCCGCGGAAGAATAACCTGGAGAAGCAAATAATGGAGGTTTAATTATGAAAGTAAGACCGTCCGTGAAGCCCATGTGCGAAAAGTGCAAAGTAATAAAGCGCAATGGGAAGGTAATGGTAATCTGCGAAAATCCGAAGCATAAGCAGAGACAGGGCTGAGCAGGTCGCCCTTTTTTGCAGACCTGCGCTGAAACCCTTGCACAAAGGAATTCAGAACCGGTCTGAGAAATGACCTGTTACGCAGATTTAAATTTGCGTATTTCTGAAAGCACAAAAACATTGCGGCATAAAACCGCATCATGCGAAAGGAATGATTATTTAAATGGCACGTATCGCCGGAATTGACCTGCCTAAAGATAAGAGAATCGAAATCGCTCTTACCTATGTTTACGGCATCGGCAGAACCAGCGCAACCAAGATACTTGCAATGACAGGTATTAATCCCGATACCCGCGTCAAGGATCTCACCGAGGAGCAAGAAGGAAAACTGCGTGAGTGCATCGACGTGAACTTCACCGTCGAAGGCGATCTC
>JASDTK010000172.1:0-2823 GCA_041891555.1 Oscillospiraceae bacterium | reverse complement strand
TCTGGTCGGTTATCGATACTATGCCGCCAGAGGAAAGGCAAAAACTGAGCTTTCTGCGCAACACCTTCGGGAGCCTTCTCGTCACAGGGCCGTTTTCAATCCTTCTCGGCTACGAGGGAGGGCTTATGGCGCTCAACGACCGCCTGAAGCTGCGCTCGATGGTCTGCGCCGAAAAAGATGACATGGTCTATTTCGCGAGCGAGGAATGCGCCATTCGCGTAATGGAGCCGAATCCGGACAGGATATGGGCTCCGCGCGGCGGCGAACCCGTTATCGCCAATCTGGAAGGAGGTCTTATCTGATGTCACAGCTGCTTTATCCCGATTTTGAAGTTCTGCGCGACCCGACCCGCTGCATCAAATGCAGAGTATGCGAACGTCAGTGCGCGAACGAAGTCCACAGATACGACGAAGACCTCAACATGATGCTTTCCGATGAAGAAAAATGCGTCGACTGCCAGCGCTGCGTTATGCTCTGCCCGACCCGCGCCCTTAAGATACGTGAGAGCGAGCAGGTGTTCCGCAGAAACGCCAACTGGCGTGAACAGACAATAAAGGAAGTCTACCGTCAGGCAGACAGCGGAGCGGTGCTCCTTTCCTCTATGGGTAATCCTGAGCCGCTGCCGGTATACTGGGATAAGATACTCATAAATGCCTCTCAGGTAACAAACCCTTCCATAGACCCTCTGCGCGAGCCGATGGAAACTAAGGTCTATCTCGGCAAAAAGCCGAGCGTCATCGAGAGAAACGAAGACGGAACGATGAAGACGGAAATGACTCCGCAGCTTGAGCTGAAGATTCCCGTGATGTTCTCAGCAATGAGCTTTGGCTCCATAAGCTATAACGCCCACAAGAGCCTTGCAATCGCCGCAACAAAGCTCGGAACCTATTACAACACCGGCGAGGGCGGGCTGCACGAGGATTTCTTTCAATACGGCAGAAATACGATAGTGCAGGTCGCGTCCGGCCGCTTCGGCGTTCACAAGGGCTATCTGGAGGCGGGAGCCGCAATCGAAATCAAGATGGGCCAGGGCGCAAAGCCTGGTATTGGCGGGCATCTGCCCGGCACTAAAATTGTCGGCGAGGTCTCACGCACGAGAATGATACCCGAGGGCTCGGACGCTATTTCTCCCGCCCCGCACCACGATATTTATTCGATTGAGGATCTGCGCCAGCTCGTATATTCGCTGAAAGAGGCTACGAACTATACAAAGCCTGTAATAGTAAAGGTCGCCGCCGTCCACAACATCGCGGCGATAGCATCGGGCATCGCGCGAAGCGGCGCGGACATAATCGCGATTGACGGGTTCCGCGGCGGTACGGGAGCCGCTCCCACCCGCATACGAGATAATGTCGGAATACCCATCGAGCTTGCTCTGGCGAGCGTCGATCAGCGCCTGAGAGACGAGGGTATCAGAAACAATGTGTCGCTGGTTGTCGGTGGAAGCATCAGAAGCAGCTCGGACGTGGTCAAGGCCGTCGCGCTCGGAGCGGATGCCTGCTACATAGCGACTGCGGCTCTGCTCGCTATGGGCTGCCACCTCTGCAGAACCTGCCAGACAGGAAAATGCAACTGGGGTATCGCGACGCAGAAGCCGGAACTTGTAAAAAGACTCAATCCAGACATAGCCTATCCGAGACTTGTAAATCTTCTCTCAGCGTGGGACCACGAAATCAAAGAGCTTCTGGGCGGTATGGGCATCAACTCCATCGAGGCCCTCCGGGGAAACAGGCTTATGCTCCGCGGCGTGGGGCTGAACGAAAAAGAGCTTTCCATACTCGGAATAGCTCATGCGGGGGAATAAGGACATGAAAAGAGTTTACGTCAACGAACAGTGGTGTCTCGGCTGTCACCTCTGCGAATATAACTGCGCATTTGCCAACACGGGCAAGAAAAACATGGCCTCCGCGCTCATGAACATTAAAATACGCCCGAATATCCGTGTTGAGGACGACGGCAAGGTCTGCTTCGCAGTGTCCTGCCGCCACTGTGACGAGCCGCTCTGCGTGACAAACTGCATTACGGGCGCGCTGACAAAGACAGGTGGCATTATTACAATAGACAGAAACAGATGCGTAGGCTGCTATACCTGTGTTCTAAGCTGCCCCTACGGCTGCGTTACGCCGACTGAGCAGGGCGTTATGCAGAAATGCGAGCTGTGCACAAAGAACGGCGGTACTCCGCAATGCGTTCTGGGCTGTCCCAACAACGCTATCGTCTTTGAAGAGAGGTGAAGCAGATGGAATATGTAATCATCGGCAACTCTGCGGCCGCGGTCGGCGCCATTGAGGGCATACGCGCGCTCGACAGGGAGGGCACTATAACGGTTATCAGCAATGAGATTTACCACACCTATTCAAGACCGCTTATCTCATATCTGCTTCAGGGTAAAACTGACAGAGAGCGCATGAAATACAGGGCGGACAGCTTCTATGCCGACAACGCCTGCAAGACTCTGTTCGGAAAAACAGCCGCAAAGCTCGATAGGGACAAAAAAGCCGTTGAGCTAGACGACGGAGCGAAAATACCCTATGACAGACTGCTGGTCGCGACGGGCTCCTCGCCCTTTATCCCGCCCATGGAGGGACTTGAGAAGGCTTCACAGCGCTTTTGCTTCATGTCGCTCGACGACGCGGACGCGCTCGAGAAGGTGCTTTACCCCGAAGCCCGAGTGCTCATAGTCGGAGCGGGACTTATAGGTCTCAAATGTGCGGAGGGCATAAAGCAGAGAGTCGGGAAGATAACGGTTATAGACCTTGCGCCGAGGATACTATCGAGCATACTCGACGAGGACGGCGCGAAAATGGTTCAAACCCACCTCGA
>JASDTK010000171.1:0-2840 GCA_041891555.1 Oscillospiraceae bacterium | reverse complement strand
AGCCTGTATTTCGAGCGGTTTGTGAACCCCGGGCGCATATCGATGCCCGATATTGACCTTGACTTCTGCGTCGACAGACGCGGAGAGGTCATAGAATATGTCACACGCAAATACGGCTCCGACCATGTCGCGCAGATTGTGACCTTTGGCACAATGGCAGCAAGGGCAGCAGTACGCGACGTCGGACGCGCTCTGGGCATAAGCTACGCGGAATGCGATGCTGTGGCAAAGCAGATACCTTTTGCAAACGGCATAACACTCGACGAGGCGCTCAAGCTGTCAAAGCCGCTTAGGGAAATGTACGAGGGCGACAGCCGCATAAAGGAGCTTATAGACACGGCGAAAGCACTTGAGGGCATGCCGCGCCACGCCTCGACGCACGCCGCGGGCGTCGTCATTTCGGGCAAGCCGGTCTATGAGTACGTTCCGCTTGCCAAAAACGACGAGTCGGTCGTCTGCCAGTTTTCAATGACAACGCTCGAGGAGCTCGGACTTCTCAAAATGGATTTTCTGGGGCTTCGAAACCTAACGGTTCTCGATAAGGCGAACCGGCTGGTTCAGAAAAGGATCCCCGATTTTGACGTGGCAAAAGCGCCGGAGGACGATAAAGAGACTTTTGAAATGCTTTCACAGGGACGCACGGAAGGCGTGTTCCAGCTCGAAAGCGCGGGTATGACTTCGGTCTGCACAGGACTCAAACCGAAATCCATAGAAGATATAACGGCGGTTATCGCGCTATACCGCCCGGGACCGATGGAAAGTATTCCGCGTTTTCTCGAATGCAGCGCAAATCCCAAGAAGATACGCTACAAGCATGAGCTTCTGCGCGATATTCTTGAAGTTACCTATGGTTGCATCGTCTATCAGGAGCAGGTTATCGAGATTTTTAAAAAGCTGGCCGGCTTTTCGCTCGGACAGGCGGACATGATACGCCGAGCAATGTCCAAGAAGAAAGAAAAAGAAATTAAAAAGGAGAGAGCCTCCTTTATATACGGCGATCCGGACAGAAACATACCCGGTGCCGTAGCAAACGGAGTTCCCGAGGACGTTGCGGGCAGCATCTATGACGAGATTCTGGACTTTGCAAACTATGCCTTCAATAAGGCGCACGCGGTGGCTTACGCAATCGTCGCCTATCGCACGGCCTATATGAAATTGCACTACTCGCGCGAATACATGGCGGCGCTTCTGTCCTCAGTACTAGACAGCTCGACAAAAGTCGCGGAATATATTGCCGAATGCAAGGAGTGGGGGATAAAACTCCTGCCCCCGGACGTGAACGAGTCGGAGGCGGATTTTACAGTTTCGGGCGAAAATATCCGCTTTGGTCTCGTGGCAATCAAGAATATCGGGCGCGGCTTTATAAGCGCGCTGGTCGAAAGCAGGGAACAGGAGGGAAAATTTAAAAGCATCGACGACTTCTGCCGCAGGCTCTGCGGCAGAGACCTGAACCGCCGCGCGGTCGAGAGCCTTGTGCGCGCGGGAGCCTTCGACAGCCTCGGTCATAAGCGCAGCCAGCTTATGCGTGTCATTGACAGGGTTATCGACGGCGTGAACGAGTCGGCGAGAAAGAATATTGAAGGCCAGCTTGATTTGTTTTCAATGGGACAGGAGGATGAACCTGGACTAGCACACGCGGACACTCCGCTGCCGGACATCCCTGAATTCACACCGGCGGAGCTCATGGCAATGGAAAAGGAGACAACGGGACTCTATCTTACAGGGCATCCGATGGACGAATACCGAGTCGCGGCACGTAAGGCGGGAGCAGTGCCGATAGCGTCGATAATGAACGATTTTGCGCAGGAAAGCGGACCGACCTCCTTCACGGACGGGCAGTTTTTAACGCTTGCGGGGGTGATAGCCTCCTCGAAAACGAAAACGACCCGCAACAACAGCCTCATGGCGTATATCCAGCTTGAGGACGCAACCGGGACAATGGAGCTCATCGCTTTCCAGCGGGTGCTTGATTCGAGCGGAGGATATATTAAGGAAAACGCTCCCGTTGTTGTTAAGGGGCAGATTTCCGTCCGCGACGAAAAGGATCCGCAGCTCATGGTTGAAACTCTCCGCCCCATGACGGACATTGAGCCCTTGAACCGTGGGGAAAAGCCTGCGGAGGAGAAGGCGCTCTGGATTAAGCTTCCTTCACAGGACGATCCGAGACTGAAAAAAATAGAAAAGATACTGGTTATGTTTGAGGGCGAGGAGCGCATGATAATATATTGCGAAGACACGAAAAAGCGCCTATCAGCCAGATGTGCAATCCACGACTCGCTTGTTCGTGAGCTTAAGGAGCTTTTGGGAAGCGAAAACGTCGTTGTGAAATAGAGAGATTAACCAGGGAGATTGTTATGAAAAGTTTCAGGTTCCGAAACCATACCAAAATAGTGTTTGGTGAGGGAGCACTTGACTCGCTCGCCGATGAGCTTCGTTCATGCGAAAGGAATATACTGTTCGCCTACGGAAAAGGCTCAATTAAGAGAGAGGGCATTTACGACGCAATTATAAAGATTCTTGTGGACTGCGGCAAGAACGTAACGGAGCTTTCCGGCATCATGCCTAATCCCACCGCGGAGAAGGTTCGCGAGGGGGTTAAGCTCTGCAAGGAGAACAACATTGATTTTATCCTTGCCGTCGGCGGCGGCTCCGTCATAGACTGCTGCAAGGCAATCGCCGTCGGGGCGGTTGTTGATGAAGACTTCTGGGATGTGCTCTATAAAAAACGTGATACAACACCAAAGGCTCTGCGAATCGGTACGGTGCTGACTATGGTCGGAACAGGCTCCGAGATGAATGACAGTGCGGTTATCACAAACGGGGAATTAAAGGTCAAGGCG
>JASDTK010000170.1:0-2855 GCA_041891555.1 Oscillospiraceae bacterium | reverse complement strand
ATTGTACACTGTAGTCGAACATAAAAATTATTTAGGTTGCACTCGATTTATAAAAATTTTTGTGAGGTAAATCTATGCAGCTTTTAGAAGAAAGAATACTCCGCGACGGCAAGGTCAGGGACGGAAGCATCCTTAAAGTGGACAGTTTCTTAAATCACCGTATGGACGTTAAGCTTTTTGGGGAGATGGCGCAGGAGTTCTTTCGCCTTTTTTGTGACGACGATGTCAGTGTAATACTAACTATCGAGGCGTCTGGAATAGGAATGGCCTGCTTCGTTGCCCAGGCTTTTGGCTGTCCCGTGATTTTCGCAAAAAAAAGCAAAACAAAAAATATTGCCGGAGATGTATACACAGCAAAGGTTGAGAGCTTTACACATGGCGGAACCTATGATATTATAGTATCCAAGGAATTTCTGAGCTCTTCCGACCGTGTTCTTATCATTGATGATTTTCTTGCCAACGGATCGGCGCTTACCGGACTTAATACAATTATTAAGCAAGCGGGAGCAACGCCTGTCGGCGCCGGGATAGCGATTGAAAAGGCGTTTCAGCACGGGGGCGACACCCTTCGCGCGCAGGGTCTGCGGATTGAATCACTGGCGAAAATTGAATCTATGGAAAACGGGAAGATCACGTTCTGCTAATTCCTTTCTAACGTGCGTTTCCATTCTCAAGCAAATTTTTATCAAAAAACGGAGGAAAAAAAATGAAAAAAGTCATCGCTCTGCTACTGGCACTCACACTGGTATTCGCTCTTGCAGCCTGCGGCGCAAAAACCGCGGAAGCCTCCCCCAGCGCCGAAGCATCTGCCGCCCCCTCAGAAGCCGCAGCGGCTGTAAAAATTGGCGTAATTCTTGTACATGACGAAAACACCGGCTATGATGCAGCTCACATTGAAGGCATTAAGAAAGCTGCCGCTGCCGTCGGCATCGCAGACGACCAGATCATCTGGAAGTACAATGTCAGCGAAGACG
Organism: Oscillospiraceae bacterium; assembly: GCA_041891555.1. Lineage (GTDB taxonomy): Bacteria > Bacillota > Clostridia > Oscillospirales > Oscillospiraceae > UBA2658. The sequence continues at coordinate 1,881 of JASDTK010000170.1, read as the reverse complement.
AGGGCTGCTACGACACAGCTACTGACCTTGTTGAACAGGGCTGCAACTACATCTTCTCTGACAGCTATGGCCATCAGAGCTATATGCAGCAGGCCGCTACCGAAAACCCCGATGTTACTTTTGTCTCCATGACAGGTGACACCGCCGCTCTTTCCAAGCTTCCCAACTTCAAAAACGCTTTCACTCATACCTTTGAATCCCGCTATGTATCCGGCGTTGTTGCCGGCATGAAGCTCAAGGAACTTGTCGATGCCGGCAAAGTCGCTGACAAGAACAAGAACTCCGACGGCACCATTAAGCTCGGCTATGTCGGCGCTTATCCCTATGCGGAAGTCGTCTCCGGCTACACCGGCTTCTATCTCGGCGTAAAGTCCATAGTTGACAACGTCGCTATGACCGTTACCTACACCAATTCCTGGTATGATCCGACCGCTGAAGCAGAAGCTGCAAACCAGCTCATCTCTACCGGCTGCATCATCATCAGCCAGCATGCAGACTCCACCGGAGCTCCCTCTGCTTGCGAAGCGGCTCTTAAGGCTGGCACCACTGTTTACTGCGTCGGCTACAACGTAGACATGCTCTCCGTCGCTCCCGACTCCGCTCTCACCAGCGCTCAGAACGACTGGAGCGTATATTACACCTATGCTTTCAACTGCGCTCTTAAGGGCGAAGACATCAAGACCGATTGGTCTGAAGGCTATGCAACAGGCGCTAACATGATCTCCGCTCTCGGCGCTTCCTGCGCTGCGGGCACCGATGCAAAAGTCGCTGAAGTTATAGCCGCTCTCAAGGACGGCACACTCAACGTATTCGACTGCTCCAAATTCACCGTCAAGGGCGAGCATCCCACCACTTATCTCGCAATTGACACCAACGGCGACTTCCAGGGTGACGAAGGCGAAGCCATCAAGGACGGCATCTTCTACGAATCCACCCTCCGCAGCGCACCGTATTTCGGCCTCCGTATAGACGGCATCACAGAACTCACAAAGTAAATCTTCAGCTTCAGATAACGGGAAAAAGCCGTCTCGCTAGAGCGGCATTTTCCTTCCAATAAATATCTATTCAAGGGGGTAATCCGATATGGAAGGCGCCAAAGCTGCTGTTTGCATGCGCGAAATAACCAAAACCTTTGGCTCGACCGTTGCAAACGACCGTGTCTGTCTCGACATTAACAGGGGCGAAATTCTTTCGTTGCTGGGGGAAAACGGCAGCGGAAAGACGACATTGATGAATATGCTCTCCGGCATATATTATCCCGACGCCGGTCAGATTTTCGTAGATGGGCACGAGGTGTCCATACGAAGCCCCAAGGACGCTTTTGCGCTTGGCATAGGAATGATTCATCAGCACTTCAAACTGGTGGATGTTCTCACTGCCGCGGAGAATATTATTCTCGGTATGGAGGGCAAAGGACGTCTCGACATGAAGGTCGTGAACGAAAAAATACGCAGTATCAGCTCGCTCTATGGCTTTGATGTCGATCCCGCACAGAAAATATACGATATGTCCGTCTCTCAGAAGCAGACAGTTGAAATCGTAAAGGTTCTCTACCGCGGAGCGAACATCCTTGTTCTGGATGAGCCCACAGCGGTTCTCACCCCTCAGGAAACAGACAAGCTGTTTGCAGTTCTGCGCAATATGCGCAACGACGGCAAAGCGATTGTCATTATTACTCACAAACTCCACGAGGTGGAGGAGCTCTCCGACAGAGTTGCCGTTCTGCGTCACGGCCAGTATATCGGAGATATGATTACGAAAAATACGAACGCCGCTGAAATGACCAACATGATGGTCGGGCGGACCGTCTCGCTAAATATTGACCGTCCTGAGCCTAAAGATCCTAAGCCCCGCCTTGTTGTGGAAGGGCTTACTGTCAAG
>JASDTK010000169.1:12262-18661 GCA_041891555.1 Oscillospiraceae bacterium | reverse complement strand
GTCACGGACAGTCCGCTGACAGGAGTTTCCTCGTCGGAAATCGTAAATGTAACCGCCGGGGATGTTGTATCCTCGTCCGTTACCACGGAATATGCGCTTACGCCGCTGATAACCGGTGGGTCGTTGACATCAGTTACCGTCACGGTTACGTCCTGCGTAACGGATTTTGGAACCAGAGGATTCAGCGTTCCGTCCTTGCCGGTATCCGTAACCGTTATCCTGATAGTCGCCGTACCCTTGAAATGCGGTACCGGCGTAACCGTCATTACGCAGTTGCCGTTTGTGTTGCTGAAGCTTATACTGGAAATCTTGTTTTCTTCTGTCGCCGCTCCGGTGACTTTCAAATCATTCGCCGCGTCCTCGATATCAGAAACCTCGAATAAGAACTTGTCATTAATGGTGTCCTCACTGATGCCCCATGTCGTCGCCGCCGTCATTTTCGGAGCGTCGTTTATCGGATCAATTATGACTGTAATCTGGGCGACGTTTGAACTGAGGCCGCCGTTATCCGTAACCTTGAAAGAGAAATAGTCGATTCCGTTCACATCCCCTGTCGGGGTATAGGTGTAATTACCCGCCGCGTCAAAAGAGAGCGTACCCTTTGCGGGGTTTTGCGATACCCAGAAGGTATGCGTATCACCAGTATCGACATCAGTATAGAAGGTACTCAGCTTATCGGTTATATACGAATCCTCATTAACATGTATGATGCCGTCCACAGCGACCGAAGCGTCGTTTATCGGCGCAACGACCACATTCATCGTGTATTCCGTAGAAACTGCGCCGGCGCTGTCTCCGAGCGTGAATTTAAAGCTGTCGTTGCCGTTTGCATTTGCGTTAGGCGTATAGGTATATGCGCCCGTAACTTTATTCAGTTTAATCGTACCGAGCGAGGTGGCGGCTGTGTAGTCACTGCCGCTTAAAAGTGCGCCGCCGCTCAGGTTGTAGCTGATGGTATCTCCCTCAACGTCCTTTGCCTGAATAAGTCCGTCAACGGACTGATCCTCATTTGTATCGACCTGTTTTATCACAGCCGTCGGCGCGTCGTTTACCGGCTTCACGTTGACTGACACTATGGCGATGCCGGACTCAAGCTTTGACGTACTGCCGATAACCTTGAATGTAAAGGAATCGGAGCCGTTCAGGTCGCCCTTAGGAACATAGGTAAATTTGCCTGTGCTCGCGTCTGTTATCGTAGCCGTTCCCAGACTGCCGTTTGTGACAATCTCATATTTAAGCGGTTCGCTGTTGTAGTCGATAGCGGAAAGCTTTTTTGCGTCCGTATCGGCCGTATAGGTAATGCCCTCGTCCGTTTCAAACGAGCATGAATTTGCAAATGGTACGCGGTAAACCTGTTTAACGGTAATATGAACTGTTCCGGTCGCAGACTTTCCGTCATGATCCGTGGCGGTGAACTGGAAGGAATCGCTGCCATACCAGTCGGTTTCCGGCACATATTGGAAGGAACCGTCGCTGTTAAAGGTCAGCGTGCTTTTCTTGTTCGACGGATCCGTGTGGGTATAGGTAAGTGTGCTGTCGTCGACATCCGAGGCCACGACGAAGTCATAAACATATTTGTTTTCATCGATAATTATTGACTTGTCGTCCTTGGCCGGGTCGTCGTTGACAGGGCCGACTGTGAGAACGAAGGTTCTTGTCAGCGTGCTTCCGGAGCCGTATGTAAAGGTAAGGCTTATGACGGTCTTGCCCGTCTGATTTAACTTGGGCGTCATAGTCAGGGCAAATTCATATTTGCCGTCGCCCTTATCCGTTTTGACAATGCCCAGCGGAGCCTCCAGCAAATCGCCGTTTACGGAGGTTGCCGTCATTTCCGGCGATGCCAGTCCCGAAGTCTTAATGGTGATTGTTTTCGGTGTATCCTCAGAAGTGATTTGGTCAGAAATGCCTTCAATGGTGTAGCCGCCTCCGCTGCCGCCGGAGCCGTATACGGTTATGTGTACCGTTGCCTCTCCGCTCGTCGATGTTCCGTCTGTGACCTTGTACTTGAACGAAGTATTGCCCGACCAGCCTGTCGCCGGCGTAAAGGTAAACGTGCCCTCCGAGGTGTTTGTAAGCGTGACTGTCCCTTCTCCAGCCGCGGGTGTGCCTGCCAGACTATAGGTCAGAGAATCCCCGTCGGGGTCATAACCCGCGAGATTGCCGCTCACAGCCGTATTGTACGCTGTCTCTATCCACTGATCATATGCGGTGCAGGGATCGTCAACGGAAGTAATATTGATTTTCACAAGCACTATGCTGGTGTATAGGCCGCTGGGGTCGACAGCCTGCGCTGTAAAGAAGTCGATGCCGTAGTAATTGGCTGCCGGAGTATATACAAACGCTCCGTTTAAAGGATCAATTTTATTGTCCTCAAGCGAGCCATGCTTGGGAGAGCTGACCAGGCTATAGGTAATGATGTCACCGTCAGGATCGGAAGCTTTGACGTTTCCGCTTTTTTGCGTGTCCTCCGCTGTAGTAAACTCGATAGGAGGCTCTCCCAACACCTCCGGAGCATAGTTGACGGGCTTTATCGTCACCGTAACCGTCCCCTGGGAGCATTTAGCCGGGTTGCTTTGCTCTGCCGCCAAAAAGGTAAAGGTCGCAGTTCCCCTGAAGCCTGTGACCGGCACAAAGGTATAGGTTCCCTTGTCCTTGTCGGCTATAGTCAGCGTACCCGCCGATGCGTTAGGGCCTGAAACGATACTGTAGGTCAGAGCGTCGTTTTCAAGGTCACTCGCTTTGAAAACGCCGTTTAGAGTCTGGTTTTCGGTCAGGGTGATGCCCTCGCTCGTGGCTTCAGGCGCGTCATCCACGGGAGTTACTGTGATATAAACTATGGCCGTATTAGACGACAGGCCCTGATCGTCGGTCACCTTGAACGTAAGGATATCGCTTCCGAAATAGTTGCCGTTTGGTTTATACGAAAATTTTCCCGAGCCTAAAGAAGTAATCGTACCGTTGTCGGGCGTCAAAGGCATTGAATAAGTAAATTTCGCGCGGTCAGAATCACTATCCGACGAGTGCTCCGGAAGGGAAAGATCGAAGCAGGTCGCCTCGCTGTCCTCGCTCACGCTGAAGCTAAAGCCCGTGGCGACAGGCGGGTCATTGACGTTTTTGACTTCCATTGTGACGGTGGCTTCCGCGGAATCGGTCTTGCCGTCATTGACTTTAAACTTGAAGGTATCTGTGGAGTGAAAATAATCGTCGGGCGTATACTCGAAAGCGCCGGTACTTACATTTGTAATTGTCACCGTGCCGTGTGCGGTCTTATGAGTAGTGAGAGTATCTGTAGCAGGATTGGTAACAGGAAGAGAGAATGTCAGAGCGTCCTTGTCAACGTCGCTTCCGGAGAGATAGCCTTTGTAGCTCTGGTTCTCATCCGTGTCCAAAACTTTCGCCATATCCTGCGCAACAGGGGCGTCGTTGACGGGAGTCAGCGTGATTTTAAAGGTCTGGGCAGAAGATGATGCGTTTGGAGTTCCATTGTCCTTGGCGGTTACGGTTACAGTAGCATAGCCGTTCGCATTGGGCGCAGAGGTAAAGCTCAATGTCCCGTCGGCGCTTATGACCGGCTGAACGTTGAATAGAGCATGGTTGTCGTTTGTGACAGCGAAGGAGACGGTCTGTCCGGCGGTTATTTCATCAGCAGGGCCGGCTTTAATATCTTTTGCCCATTCTGCATAAGATTTTGCTTCGCAGTCCTCTTCCTCGGAAATGTCCGCGCCCTTCGTAAAGGAGGGAGCGTCGTTCACGGACGTTACGGTCAGCGTGAAGGTGCGCTCTGCGGTTCCGCCGTTTTTGTCGGTCACCGTAACGGTGATATCCGTGCTTCCGTGTGCATCTTGGTTAGGTATAAGGGTTAGGGTTCTCGTCGCGTCGGATCCGGTAGGCTTAATATGAGCTGCGTCGGAGGCAACAACCTCTTCATTTGAGGAAACAGCGCTTAAAACAAGGTCAGCTACGGGCGTCTCAATATCGCCTATATTCAGCGAAACCGCCTTAGCCGTGTCCTCGTTTGTAGACTGAGCACTAATCTCGTCCAGTGTCGGAGCGTCGTTCACCGAGTTTACGGTCACAACAAAGCTATCCGTCGCCATGAGTCCGCTCGGGTCCTTGACAGTGACTGTAATCGTTGCGGTTCCGAATTTATTCGTTAAAGGCTTAACTTTTATGGTGTACGAGGTATTGCTTGTCTCTGTAAGCGTGATATTCGCCTTCGGAATCATTGCCGTGTTGTCGGTTGAGGCGGACACGGTCAAAACAGGGTCGTCCACATCGCTGAAATTAAAGGGAATGTTGCCTGTGTCACCTTCCTCGTCAATGGTAACATTTGCAATGTCGTCAATTATCGGAGCATCGTCAACGGCTTTGACTTCAACCTGGAAAGTCTTGGTGGCGACTGCTGTGGCAGAGCCGCTCTGATCATTAACCGTAATTGTTATATTAGTCTTTCCCGAACTGTTTGCGACGGGTATGAGCGTTATTGTTCTGTTTGCTCCGCTGCCGCCGAGAACTATTTTCTCAGCGTCGTTTTTGATTACGTCCGTATTGCTGGAAACAGCCGTTACCTCGCAGTCCGTAAGAGACGAATCGACGTCGCTGATCTCAAATCCGATCGCGCCGGATGATGTATCCTCATTGATTATCCGATCCGCAATATCACTGATAACCGGAGCGTCATTCACCGCGTTGACTGTAAAGGCGATAGTTTTTGTAACTGAAAGTCCGCCGCTATCCTTGACTGTAAGCGTAGCGTTTACAGTCCCGCTGCGGTTCGCCTCAGGAGTAAGCGTGAGGGTTCTGTCTGTTCCGCTGCCGCCCAATACCATATTTGCTTTAGTGAGAAGCGAAGTGTCGCTTGTGCTCCAGGATATGCTGAGACTTCCGGCAGCGTCCTCAACGTCCCCAACAGTGAAATGATAGATGAAAGGGGTATCCTCATCTGTAGATATTGAGTCGACACCCGTTAAGGTCGGCGTGTCGTTCTCCGCAGTCACGCTGATGGTGAATACGGCCGCCGCAGAGGTATTCGCTCCGTCGCCTGAGTCCTTCAGATAAACCGTGACGCTTGCGGAGCCGTTGGCGTCGTCGGCCGGAGTATAGGTAAGGTTGCCGTCCGTGTCAATAGCGGGCAGCGTCCCGAAAAGTGCGTTGTTGGTTGTTGAGACATCAAACGAATAGGTTTGTTTCGCGGTCTCATCATCCGGTCCAATGTAAATATTGTCAGCCCATTTTGAAACAGTCTGAGGCCCACAGTCCTCCTTGACAGTCTGATTACCATTATTCGTGAAGGTTGGCGTATCGTTCACTTCTGAGACGGTAATTTTGAAGGTCTTTGTTACGGAGGTATCGTCTCCGCTGCTATCCGTTCCGCCGTTGTCCGAAAGCGTTACTGTGACGGTGGCTTCTCCGTGAGCGTTGGCTTTCGGAGTATAGGTCAGCGTGCCGGTAGGTGAAATCGCCGGCTGTGCGCTGAACAGACCGTTATTATTATTTGACACAGTATAGGTCAGCGTCTGATAATCTTCATTTGCGGGGCCTTTGGAGCCAGTAGCGCAGTTGGCGACGGTCTGCGCTCCGCAGTCTTCCAAAACTGTCTGTTCGGCGATGTCCGTAAAGGAAGGCTCGTCGTTTACCGCCGTGATAGAAACACTGACTGTAATGGTGTCCGTGTCTGTGCCGTCGGAAACGGAAACTACGAAGCTGTCGCTGCCGTTTGCGTCTTGTTTCGGTTTATACGTAGCTTTGGAACCGACAAGCGTTAAATCGCCCTTCGAAGGAACAGTCTTAATGCTCCATGTAAGCGTATCGCCGTCCGTGTCGCTGGCCGTAAAGCTAATATCCTGTGCGGCTCCATCTTCTGTAAAGCTCAGCGACGCGCTGTCGCCCTCCGCAATGACAGGCGCGGTGTTTCCGGCAAGCTGCCAATCGGAATAAGCTGTTGTCTTGCCTGCCTCGCTGTCCGCGCAAGTCACAGCGACTCTTATGTACTTGCTCTTGTCCGCGGCCTTGACGGTATATGTGTCGGACTCCTCTCCAGAGATGTCCGCCGTGCCGGTACCCTTATTATCCGTCGCGGTCTGCCACTGGTAGGTATAGCCGAGCTTATCCGCTGTGTCCTCCACATCTGTCCATGTTCCCTTAGCAGACGTCAGTGTGCCGCCGGTTTTCATTGTGCCTGTGAAAGAGGGCTTGGTCCCGTTCACAGGAAGGTCGTTTTCAGGCGTAATGCTTACATTGACAATTATGCTGTCTGTCGCGCTTCCGTCGGAAACAGAAATTTCAAAGCTGTCGTCTCCGTTTGCATCTTGTTTCGGTTTATATGTAGCTGTGGAACCGACAAGCGTTAAGTCGCCCTTGGAAGGATTAGTCTTAATGCTCCATGTAAGCGTATCACCC
>JASDTK010000169.1:9627-12252 GCA_041891555.1 Oscillospiraceae bacterium | reverse complement strand
GTCGGAATCACTCGCAGTTAGGCTTATATCCTTTGCCGCGCCGTCCTCAAGGAAACTCAGCGACGCCGGTTTTGCTGTGCTTATTACAGGTGCGGCGTTCAGAATCTCCTGCCACGCAGAATATGCGTCTGCCTTTGCCCCGCCATCGTCTGTGCAGGACACCTTGGCTCTTATGTATTTGCCGCCGTCCGCGGTCGTAACGGTGTATTTTTCGGAAGTTGCTCCGGAGATATCTGCCGTTCCGGCCCCATCCGCTGCCGTAGCACTCTGCCATTGGTAGGAATAAGCGGCTTTAGTTATATCGCTGTCAACGTCGGTCCATGTGCCCTTGTCGGTGGTCAGTTCATTTCCCGCGTGCATGGTACCGGTAACGACAGGTAGAACGGAATTTTTCGGTGCGTCGTTGACGACAGCGACCGTAATGCTCACTGTAGCTTCGTTTGAAACATTCGTCCCGTCGGAAGCCGTAAAAGTAAAGCTGTCGCTTCCGCTGTATTCGGGGCCAGGAGTATATGTATAGCTGCCGCTGTCAGTCTTGCTAAACGTGAGTGAACCGTGTGTGACATTGCTCACAACCTCATAGGTCAGCGGATTGCTCGCTTCCTCTGTGTCGGTAGCCGTAACACTTCCGCTGAACGCCGTATCCTCATTTGTGGTTATCGTCGTGCTGTTCGCAATCGGCGCAGCCTCGTCGACGTTGAGAACCGTCACAGTAACCGTTTTTTCCTCGTAATGGTCGTTTCCGTCTGTGACGCCAATCTTAAGGTCATAAATATGACTTGCAGGCTCTTCGTAGTTCAGGGCTTTCTTTGCTGCTAAAGTATACGATTTTCCTGAGCCCGTCAGCTCGAAGTAATCCGTAAAGTTGTTAAGCGTAACCGACTTGGTATCGCCTGAACATGTTATCGAAAGCGTGCCGATTTGCGCGACTTTGTTTTCGCTTATGCTGCTCGGGCTCAGAGAGGCCGTTATCAGCTCATCGGCAATTACGCCGAAATAGAGCGCGGTCATAAGCGCGGAGAATAACCCGATCCAAATTATGAGTTTATATTTTTTTCTCATACGTTCCACCATTTCCGTTTAAATCAAACAATCTATCGTTATTATAAAAAATAAGCCAATCCATACTTGTGTATAATGTGCCCAGCGTCCGCTCTTTGCGGCCCGCCTTTTTCGTGTTATTTCATATAATTCCATGTAAAATAATTTATATTGATTTTTTTTGACGCAATTATTTTATGTTATCAGATATTTGCTTAATTTGCAAGGCTCCGAATAGCTTTTCTTGCCAATTTGCAACTTCCGAAATGAATAAAACAATTAGTAATGACAGGCAGAATTAACTAAAATTAGATAGGCGTACAACGTTTTGCATTCAGTTCAATTGACCGTATAAAAAAACAACCTCTTCCTGATATTCGCTTTAACGCATATCAGGAAGAGGTTGTTCTAATATTCAACTGTATCGGTATATTCGGGTGAGATAGTTTTTAAATCTTTTTACATCCGGCGGTGCTTAACTGTCTGCGGCCTATATCCTTGCCACACCGCTTTTTCTTGCCGCTTCCGCCACGGCTTCAGCGACTGCCGAACCTACTCTCGGGTCGAAGGCCGCCGGAATGATATAGTCGGGAGAAAGCTCCTCGTCGGATATAAGTCCCGCCAGAGCTGCGGAAGCTGCGAGTTTCATTTCCTCATTTATCTCTCTTGCGCGCACATCGAAGGCGCCTCTGAATACGCCGGGGAATGCCAGCACATTGTTTATCTGATTGGGAAAATCGCTTCTGCCTGTGGCAATCACCTTAGCCCCTCCGGCTTTTGCGTCTTCGGGGAAAATCTCCGGGGTAGGGTTCGCGCAGGCAAAAATTATCGGGTCAATGCCCATTGTCTTAACCATCTCGGCAGTGACTGCGCCGGGTGCGGAAACACCGATAAACACGTCTGCACCTTTTAGAACGTCCGCAAGGCTACCGGCCTTTTTTTCGAGATTCGTGACAAGCGCCATCTCTTCCTTAACCCAGTTCATTCCCTCTTTGCGTCCCTCGTAAATGGCGCCGGAGCGATCGCACAGCGTAATGTCCTTATAACCCGAGGAAAGTAAAAGCCGTGTTATGGATATTGCCGCGGCACCGGCTCCGTTTACAACGACCTTGACATTTTCTTTTTTCTTCCCAACCACTTTCAGAGCGTTCGTAAGTCCGGCAAGCGTTATAATTGCGGTTCCGTGCTGATCGTCGTGGAAAATGGGAATGTCGCATTTTTCCTTCAGCTTGCGTTCGATTTCAAAGCAGCGGGGAGCCGATATATCCTCGAGATTGACTCCGCCGAAGCTACCCGAAATTAGATACACCGTGTTTACAATATCATCGACATCCTTGCTCTTTATGCAAAGCGGGAATGCGTCGACATCTCCGAAGGCTTTGAACAGCACACATTTCCCCTCCATGACCGGCATTCCGGCTTCGGGGCCGATATCTCCAAGGCCAAGAACCGCTGTGCCGTCTGTAACAACAAGGCACAAGTTATGTCGGCGGGTCAGCTCATAGCTTTTTTCGACGTCCTTCTGTATTTCCAGACAGGGCTGTGCAACGCCCGGAGTGTAGGCCAGAGATAGATCCTCTCTCG
>JASDTK010000169.1:9173-9617 GCA_041891555.1 Oscillospiraceae bacterium | reverse complement strand
CACTCGCCGTGAAGGCGAAGAGATTCTTTTGCGTAATCCATTTTAATCCTCCGACTATTTGAATAAGAAGCTTCCACGCTTCAGTTTAAAATATTACTATTATAGCTGCAAAATCAGCTTTACGTCAAATACCGCTAACCGGGGTTTAATGATTGCTCCGCAGTCATTAAATCTCAGCCTGCGCGGCTATGATATAACTCTTGGAAGTGTCGAACCTCCATAGGGCATGGCCAGTACAGTGGCATTGCCGCCCAACTTCTCAAAAGCGGCATCCAGCGCGGCTTGTGCAGAATTGTATGGCGTCAGGAATATGCTGCGGACAAAGTCATCGGAAAGCTCCGAGACAAGATAGATGTCGGCATTCTCCAGCACCATCGCGATAGCCGCCGCTTTATGCCCGCCCAACTGAAAATCGCTCTGTATACGCTCAATCATACTCTTCGG
>JASDTK010000169.1:292-9163 GCA_041891555.1 Oscillospiraceae bacterium | reverse complement strand
CATCCATTCTTCAAATGTGTGCTCCCCTAGTCCCTCTTTGCAGGAGCCGATAAGAATTATGATCCCGCCCTTTTTCACGGCATGCTTCGCGTTGTCGAGAGCCTTCTGCGTCTGATAGAGATTGATATCCTTGGGAGCTCCGCCCTGAGAGACAAGAACGATATCTGCCCTTTCCTCTATTTTCTTTAGGTAAAGCATGTCCAGAAATGCGCAGCCTGCTCTGTGGGCCTGTGTCACATCTCCTGCAACGGCCCGTATTACCTGTTTATGCTCGTCAAGGACAACGTTAAGTATAAAGTCAACGCCCACCATAGAGACAGCCTCTTCGATATCCTCGCGCAAAGGGTTGCCCTCAAGCTTGCCCGCGCAAGCCTCATCCCTGACCATAAGGCTATGGTTTACCTGTATTGCCGCGCGGGTCGAAACTCCGGGCATAATGGCCTTTGCCCCTCCGGAGTAACCGGCAAAATAATGATACTCGATATTCCCGAGACAAATGCGGAAATCAGCCTCTGCTACCGTCTGTACGATATCCACGGGGGTTCCGTGCGAGGTCGTACCAAAGCTGACATAACTGGCGCCGTTGCTGTCGACGCACTTGATTTCATTGAAAGCCCGCTCTCCGGCGAGCTTTTTCTGTTCTTCCTGGGTATGCTTTCTGTGGCTGCCCAGCGCAAAAACCAGGGTTATATCCTCGGCTTTGGCTCCGGCTGCGTAGAGTTCATCCAGAATGTCAGGCATGACAAGCCATGTGGGCATGGGCCTAGTTATATCGCTCGTGACTATCGCTATATGCTGTCCGGGCTTTACAAGCTCGCGCAGGGGCTTCGAACCGATAGGAGAAGCCAGGGCGCGCCGAACCTCGGCCTCGCCGGAAAGTTCGTGCGGGACAGAATTTGGAGTCAGGATACCCAGAAGGTTTTTTTCGGGAAGCTCCACAGCCTGCGTTCCGCTCCCAAAGCCGAATTCAATTCTCATGTCTTTTCCTCAACGCGCGCCCGCGTAGCGGAGCGCTTTAACAACAGGAAGCTCTTCACCTGTCAAAAAGCGGATGAGTGCGCCGCCTCCCGTGCAGATATATGATATTTTATCCTTCGAAGGAAATTTCTCTGCGGCTGTTATGCTGTCGCCGCCTCCGATGACGGTGTAGGCCTTTGTTTCGCCCAGCGCTTCCCAGATTATTCTCGTGCCGTATTCGGTGTTTAGCTGCTCAAATACGCCCATCGGGCCGTTTGCAAACACGGTCTTCGCTTCGAGAATCGTTTTTCTGTATTCCGCCGCCGTCTTAGCGCCGATGTCCAGTGCCGTGATTTCTCCCAGGCTTCCGCCGATATCGGCTTCACAGCGGACATCGTTCTCAACATAGGCTATGTCAGAGGGAAGCATTATGCGCTCGCCGTACTCCGCGTAAATTTTACTGGCCGTCTCAATATACTCTCCGTAGTTGGATTTGTAAATGAAATTCAAACTGCCCTTGCCTATATCGACTCCCTTAGCGGCCAGAAAGATATTTCCCACAAGGCCGCCGGTAATGATTTTATCCGCGGCGCCGCTTTTCAGGACGGTGCTCATCATCATAAAGGCGTCGGAAATCTTTGAGCCGCCAAGAATAAATACGCAGGGCTTTTCGGGCGACTCCATCAGCTCGGATACAACGCAGTATTCCTTTTCAAAGAGCCTGCCCATAGCCGAGGGAAGCACCTGCTCGAAGCCACATAGAGAGGGCTGGTCGCGGTGCGCCGCCGCAAAGGCATCACATACATACATATCAGCCAGAGGCGCGAGCTTCTCAACCACAAGAGTCTTCGCCTGCTGCTCGTGCGTAAGGTGCAGCTTCATTTCGAAGAGCGTCTGCTCCTCGGCCACAAAACGCACATTGTCCAGAAGAAGTATTTCTCCATCCTTCAGAGCGGCGATTTTTTCGCGCGCAGCCGGACCGCACACATCGTCAATGAACTGCACGGGACGTTCAAGGAGCCTTGTAAGCACCTCGCTGTGCGGCTGCGTCGTGTAAAAACTCGCGTACTCGATGTCGCTTCCCTGATGCGCCAGCAAAACCAGCTTTGCGCCTTTGTCGGAAAGCTCCAGAAGAGTGGGGATGCAGGCCTCGATTCGGGTTATGCTCTTCAGAACGTTTTTGCTTTTGTCGACCGGCTGATTTATGTCCACGCGGCAGAGTACCGTCTTGCCCCTGACATCGAAATCGTCCAAGGTTTTTATTCCAAATTTCATATAATAACCATTCCTTCGGATACATTTGGAGGACACCCTTTTTGAGAGTATCCTCTGTATGGAAATGCTTTTTTTACTTTTTGAATTTCCCGATACCGAGATACTTGTTGGTTTCGGCAGTGCCGGCTTCGCGTGTGAGCTGAACGGAGCAGGCCGCGCGTATAGCATCAATGGTTTCCGGTATCGTAACACTCTCCTGCGGGATGTTTATCGCATACATGATCTCGTCGCCGCTTTCGACAATGCTGTCCTCCCAAAGGCCGATTTCATACATATCGCCGCGCGGATTTCCGAGATCGCGTGCATATTTAAACAGAGACGCATTGCCGAGGAAGCCTTCGGAGGTGGATACCACGCGGATTCTGGGGTGCTTCTCGAATTCCTTAAGAGCCATTTCCTTCGTTATCTTCTGCTTGCCCTTGGCTACTACCGTTATGATATGGCCGTGGGTCACCGGTGTGTGAACCAATATGCCGGTTGCGTCGATGTGAGGCATAATAGTCATAAGATCGACCGCCTGATGAGACGGAGCCTTATCTATCTGGAGGGCATTTGTGAGTCCGCGATGGTAGTCGCCGGGGTCGGCAACGCGCCTGATGATGGTTATAGCGACCTTCTCCAGTCCGTATGCGCGGTCAAGGCAGTCAACGCTCCTAATAAGACCTGTGGTGTTGCAGCTTGTCAGCTTGAGATAATCCTTGGCGATACCTTTTTCGTAATTTGCATAGCCGTGGAAAAAAACGTCAGCGACAGAGTTCTTTTCGCCGCCCTGAAAAACAGCCTTGACGCCCATCTTTTCATATAGTTCCTTGTTCTTTGCCCCAATTCCGCCGGGAGCCGCGTCAAGCATGATGTCAACCTTGCCGACCAGATCTTCAAAACTACCGCAGGTGGGTATATCCAGAGCGTCAAATGCTGATTTATCGGCTCCGTTTACCAGATAAAGATTGTAAGGCATTCCTTTTTCCTTCAGCGCGCGGATTGCGAGAGTCGGCGCGAGATCCGCCACTCCGACCAGTTCCATATCGCCCTGCAAAGCCACACCATCAGCCAAGCGCTGTCCTATAGTACCGTAACCGGCCACACCTACCTTGATTTTTGCCATAATGTAAGAACCTCCTAAATTTTTTCATTCACTTTATTCGTACCATTTAAATTCAGATGCTCGGATATGTATCCGGCCGCAGCGACAATGTACTCTTCGCAATGCTCATACATTTCAGCTGATTTGCTCTCATAGCCGGCGATCAGCTCGCTGCAGGAGATTGAACCGAACTTATCTTCAAAATATTGCAGGAAAGACGCCACAGCGTCCGCCGAGGGCTGTCTGTCCATATCGGGCCCCACTCTGCCCAGCTCAAGACCTATAGCGGCAACCGCTGCCGTGACAGCGCCGCAGGTCAGTCCTCGCTGCATGCCGCCGCCGAAGCCGCTCATTGCTTTGATAAGCTCAGGCCCTGAATTCAGGCCGAATTCCTGTATCAAAAAACGCATGGTGCTTTCGGCACAGTTGAGGCCGCCGCAAAAAAAGTATTCCTTAATTTTTGCGGCCTTCGGGCAGAAAAAACGGTTTTCAATAAACTGCTCCATGGCTCTTCCCTCAATATAATGACTGGTATACTCAGAATCAGAACTGCATTGACAAAATTGCCAAATAATCTATAATCGATTACTTAAGCTAATACTAATTTATTGTTTGGAACTTGTCAATATAATTATCCGAATTTTTTAATTGAGGAAAAAATAATGTCAAATTGCACAATTTTATAGACCCGTTACCTACATAAATGCGGCCACCTCTGGAATTCCAAATAAAAATTTTAGATAAATTATTTATTGCTTGTTATATTGACAGCGTGGAAATGAGTATGTATAATCGAAATTAAAGATGATAGATAATCGATTATCCGTATTATTGCTGTGCTTTCCCCTCTTCTGAAAGGTTTGATAAACTATGGTTAATAAAGTTCAAAAAAATACGATGAGGTCAAATATTAGGGATTACATCTATTCTCAGATTGTAAACGGCAAGCTCAAGCCGGGTGACCGCATCGTTGAAACAAGGCTGGCCAGAGAGCTTCAGGTATCACAGGCGCCGGTGCGGGAAGCTATACTCGAGCTGTGTGTCATGGGTCTGCTTGATGAGAAGCCGTACGCAGGCGCCTGTGTTGCCAGAATGTCTTCGGATGACCTGGAGGACGCCTACAATACCCGCGCTTTTATTGAGGAGTATGCCGCCGTGCGCGCCGCCAAGCAGATTACTGACGAGGAAATCGAAAATATAGACGCGGTTCTCGAGCGTATGCGGCATGCGGTAGAGACGAACGACATAAACGCTTTTACGCAAAGCGATATACAGTTTCATTCTATGATACTCGACGCGGCAAAAAGCAAGGAACTCAAACGTGTGTGGGATGCGTCGATGATGGCTCAGTGGACTTCGTTCTCAATGCTGACCACAACGCAGACCCTTTCTGATATATATATGGAGCACATGGAGATAATGAAGTTTATCCGTCAGCACAATGACCACAGTGCGGGGGCCGCACTGTTTCTGCATATAAGAAAATACTCCAGCGAAGTCATCGAATACATGAAAAAGACACAGGAAGACTGCGGTAATCAATAATATAACAGGAGGAACAAACAATGATTTCAGTTGAAAAGGAGCAGTGGATCTATAAAACAATGAACGAGATCCGTTGCTTTGAGCTGAAGGCTCTGAGTTTCTTTGAACAAAACAAACTCAGAGGCTCCGTCCACCTCTATGCAGGTGAGGAGGCAGTGGCTGCCGGTATATGTGCGCATCTGAGAGATGAAGACTATATCACAAGCACACATCGCGGACACGGCCACTGCATCGCAAAGGGCGCGAAACTCGACAGAGCTATGGCCGAGCTTATGGGCAAAGAGACAGGCTACTGCAAGGGTCGTTCGGGCTCCATGCACATTGCCGACTTTGAGAAAGGCAATCTTGGCGCTAACGCGATTGTAGGCGGCGGCATCCCGATAGCGACCGGAGCGGGGCTCGCGATTAAGCTAAAGAAGACCGATCAGGTTACGGTCTGCTTCTTCGGAGACGGCGCCTCAAATCAGGGCACCTTCCACGAATCTATTAACCTTGCGGCAGTATGGAAGCTGCCGGTAATCTATGTCTGTGAGAATAACGGTTTCGGCATCTCCGTGCCGGTTGCCCAGAGTACCTCCGTTGAAAATATAAGTGACCGCAGTGCGGGCTACGGCATTCCCGGCGTAACGGTGGACGGAAACGACGTCTATGCCGTCTATGACGCTATGGAGAAGGCTGTTGCGAGGGCAAAAGCGGGCGAAGGCCCGACACTCATTGAGTGCAAAACCTATCGGCATCTGGGGCATTGGACAGGTGATCCTCAGAACTACCGCGACCGCGCCGTAACGGAAAAGTGGAAAACGGAAAAGGATCCTATAGTTCTGATGCGCAAACGTCTAATCGAAGAAGGCCATTTTACTGCCGAGCAGCTCGACGCTATTGAGCGCAAGGCTCAGAGCGACGCGGACGAGGCTGCCGAATTCGCGCTGAATAGTCCGGATCCGGATCCCGCGACCCTGCTTAATGACGTCTTTTATGAGGAGGAATGCTGAAATGAGTGTTAAAACCTATGCCATGGCCATCCGCGACACAATCGCGGAGGAAATGCGGAGAGATGAGCGCGTGTTCATAATGGGCGAGGATGTCGAGGTTCTGGGCGGCATTTTCGGCTGCACACGCGATTTGTATAAGGAATTCGGCACCGAGCGCGTTCGCAACACCCCTATTTCCGAGGCGGGCTTTGTCGGCGCCGGAGTCGGAGCCGCCTGCGCCGGTATGCGCCCTATCGTTGAACTGATGTATATGGACTTTACCTTTGTGAGCATGGATCAGATACTGGATCAGGCCGCAAAGACTCGGTATGTCTTCGGCGGCAAGGCAAAGCTCCCGCTTGTAATCAGAGGACAGCAGGGAATTGGCCGCGGCAACGCCGCGACCCATTCACAGAGCGTTGAGTCCATTTTCATGCACATCCCGGGCGTGAAGGTCGCCTGCCCCTCCACAGCAGCCGACGCTGCGGGACTTCTGCGCACGGCGATACGCGATGACAATCCGGTTCTCTTTTTTGAGCATAAGGCTCTCTATCAGCAAAAGTTTGAGGTCCCTGACGACCCCGAATTCATGATACCCTTCGGTGCAGCCGACGTAAAAAGAGAAGGCACGGATGTCACGATTGTTGCAAATCTTCTCTATGTGAGCAGAGCTCTTGAAGCGGCAGAAAAGCTGGCGGCCGAGGGAATTTCCGCTGAGGTTATTGACCCCAGAACTCTTGTTCCGCTCGACACCTCAACAATTGTTGAGTCCGTCAAAAAAACCGGACGTCTGGTTGTCGTCCACGAGGCGCACCGCACATGCGGCTGGGGAGCTGAAATTGCCTCCGAGGTCACAGAGAAGGCCTTTAAATATCTGGACGCTCCCCCGCTCAGGCTCGGAGCAAAGCAGTGCCCTCTCCCCTTCAATCTTGCCCTTGAAAATGCCGCAACCCCACAGGTAGAGGATATAGTGAACGCGGCTAAAGCTGCAATGTACAGGCTTTAAAGAAATGAGGTACAGACAGAAATGGCTGAAAAAATAATCATGCCCAAACAGGGCCTTCAGATGACTGAGGGACTGATTACAAACTGGCTGAAAAAAGAAGGCGAAACTGTAACTGCCGGCGAGCCGCTTTTTGAAATGGAGACCGATAAGCTGACGATTACAATTGACGCTGAGATAAGCGGCACCCTGCTGAAAATTTTGCGTCAGAACGGCGAAACGGTACCTATCACAGAGGTGATAGCCATAGTCGGTAATCCCGGAGAAGATATTTCCGCGCTTCTTGCCGAATGTGATACCGCATCCGGCACCGAATCCCTGACAGCAGACGGGCCTTCCGAGCCCAGATCTGAGGAGAAGCCCTCGTCGGCTTCTGCCGCTCGTTCCCCCGGCGAGCGCGTTTTTTCGACTCCGCGCGCGCGGACATCAGCGGAGAGCAAAGGTGTTTCCGTTGCCGCAGTAGCCGGAAGCGGTCCCGACGGGCTTGTAATAGAACGTGACGTGCTCAGTTATCGGCCAATCAAGGCTTCGCCGCTCGCAAAGGCGGCCGCGGAAGCAAACGGCGTCAAGCTCTCGGAGCTCACGGGCACCGGAAGCCACGGTAAGATAATGAGACGCGACGTTCCTACTGCGAGAACAGCCTCAGAACAGAGCGCCGGCGGCATGGCGGAGCTGGAAGAAATAATTCCGATGAGAGGCATCCGAAAGGTAACCGCCGAAAAGATGGTCGAAAGCCTCAGAGTCCACGCCCAGCTCACGCACGAGGTAGCTGTGGATATGACCAACGCCGTCAAGCTTCGTGAAGCTTTCAAAAAGCAGGA
Source organism: Oscillospiraceae bacterium (assembly GCA_041891555.1). GTDB lineage: Bacteria > Bacillota > Clostridia > Oscillospirales > Oscillospiraceae > UBA2658. Next base: position 1,507 of record JASDTK010000169.1, on the reverse strand, counting down.
TAAGAAGGTTTCCTTTAACGATATCGTAATGTATGCAGCGACAAAAGCGCTTCTCGACTATCCGATTCTGAACTCCACCGTCACCGACGAGGGCATTGTGCTCAAGCATTACGTCAATATGGGTATGGCCGTTGATATAAATAACGGGCTTATAGTGCCTGTTATTAAAAATGCCGATTTGATGACTCTTCTCGAGCTCGGTCAGGCGGCAAAAGAGCTTGCCGACAAGGCGAAGAACGGAACCCTTTCGCCGGACGATTACCACGGCGGAACCTTTACGGTTTCAAATCTCGGAGCTTTGGGGCTCCATGCGTTCACTGCGATTATAAACACTCCTCAGAGCGGTATACTGGCAATAGGCGCTATCGAAAAGACCCCTGTAGTTATAGGCGACCAGATTGTCATCCGTCCGATGATGATGCTCCGGCTAACCTATGACCACCGTGTGACTGACGGCGCTCCCGCCGCACGTTTTATCGGGCAGGTTAAAACCTACCTCGAAGAACCCTATCTGATGCTTTAAGAGGTGCAGTGAAATGGCTGATTTTATGTACGATGTCGCCGTGCTTGGCGGCGGACCGGGCGGATATGAATGCGCAATCAGATGCGCTCAGTACGGTCTCAAAACCGTCTTAATTGAGGCGCGGGAGCTGGGCGGCACCTGTCTCAACCGCGGATGCATTCCAACTAAGTCACTGCTGCAGTCCGCTCACATGTATGAGGCGGTGCTTAATTCCTCGGCATTCGGAGTCAAGTCCGAGGGCGTCAGCTTCGACTATAAAAAGATGGCCGAGCGCAAGGACAGCGTGGTTTTAAGTCTGCGTTCCGGAATACAAACTCTTGAAAAGGCCCACGGCGTCACGGTAAAAAACGGCTTTGGCGTACTTAAGGATAAAAACACCATCGATATCGGCGGCGAAACTGTCTGTGCAAAGAATATTATTCTTGCAACCGGCTCCGCGCCCGCCCGCCCCCCGATTCCGGGCATTGACGGCAAAAACATCATAACGAGCGATGAAGTGCTGAGTTTTACCGAAGCCCCTGAGGATATGATTATTATCGGCGGAGGCGTTATCGGCATTGAGTTTGCCACGCTGTTTTCAGCCCTCGGCAAAAAAGTCACGATTATAGAAATGCTGCCAAGCATTCTTCCCGGAGTTGACGGCGACATTGTTATGCAGCTGAAATCCCTGCTGACTAAGAAGAATGTTAAGA
>JASDTK010000169.1:0-282 GCA_041891555.1 Oscillospiraceae bacterium | reverse complement strand
CCTCCGCCAAGGTCCTTTCTCTGGAAGGGAGCGATAAGGGCGCGAAAGTCGAATATGAGTTCAAGGGTGAGAAGAAAACCGCGGAGGCGGCCGTATGTGTCGTGTCCGTCGGACGCCGTCCCCAGACAAAAGACATAGGGCTGGAGGCTTTAGGCGTCAGGATGGATCGCGGATTTGTGGCGGTTGATGAGCAACTCCGCACCAGCGTGCCAAACATATACGCAATCGGAGACATTACGGGCAAAATACAGCTTGCTCATGTGGCAAGCGCTCAGGGCATGG
>JASDTK010000168.1:0-2887 GCA_041891555.1 Oscillospiraceae bacterium | reverse complement strand
CTATACACCGGTACCGTCAGTTCCGTAATGCTGAACGACACTTCAACAATCTGCGTCTATAAGCCAGTCATCACCTACAGCGACAGTCAAATCTATCTGGGTGAAAAGGCGACCTATCCCGACAGTCTGTCAATCGTTTGGGTGCCTCCTGCAAGTGTTACTCCTGTTCCCGCTGCGCCAACTGGCTCCGCACCCGTACTGACCGCCTCGTACACTCCCGGTGTCGACTGGTTCAGAACGGATACACGGGTGGACACCACAATCAAAGTCGGCGATTGGGATGTTACTCAGTTCGTGACATTCAAAAACATCGCCCAAACGCCCGATGAGCACGCGGGAGACGCAGATATCGGTGAATTCACTGTACGGGTAAAAACCTGTACCTTGACCGTATCAAAGAGCGGCATCAGCGGCACCTACGGAAATACACAGACGTTTATCTTCCACATAACGGGAGTGAATATTGACTCAAATCATTGTTTTGCAAACGATGTTGATCTGACCGTAGTAGTCGGCTCCCAAAACGCAAGCAAACAAATTGTTGGACTCCCCGTCGGAATCTACACTGTTACCGAAGCTGGCGGATGGTCCTGGCGATACACGGCGACTGGCTCCGCGTCCTTAACACTAAATAAAGACGCAGATTCTTTGGGAATTGTTAATACGCTTAATAGGCCGAAGTGGCTGAGCGGCAGCAATTTCGCGAGCAACATATTCAACTAGAAAGCGAGGTGAGCACCTGATGGAAACCGGAAAATTTGAAAGTCGGCGCCGCGGAAGAACCGCGACTCTGCTGATTTCTTTGCTTGTCATTCTCGGCATAGGCGTAAGCGGCACTCTGGCATATCTGTTCGTTTTATCTGACCTTTTGATTAACTCATTAAATCCAGTTCAAGTGACCAGCATAGTTCACGAAGACTTTGACAAAAACACAAAAAACAATGTTCGAATTCAGAACACAGGAGATATCTATGCGTGGATTCGCGTTGCGCTCGTTGCCACATGGGAGGATGATGACGGAAACGCAGTCAACAGGAAAGTTCTGCCGGGTGATGTGAATGTCGTTTTCAGCGGCAGCGGCTGGGTTACCGGTTCTGACGGATATTATTACTGTACTTCAGAAATTGCGCCGAACGGATATACTCCCACGCTGATAAACAGTGTTACTGTCAACAACAGCGGTGCTTATCACCTCAATTATCAGATTCTCTGTGAAGCGATACAGGCTGAACCTGCGGAAACAGTACACGAGGCCTGGCCGGCTGTTATTGTAAACAGCACTAATCAAACCTTAACGGCAGGAGGATGAAGGCATGAAAAAACGAAAGCTGTTTCTTCCCTCCGTGTTGATTCTGTCCCTGATTTTTATATTCAGTATAAGCACACTCGGCACGTTGGCTGCAGAACTGGGCGATACGGGTACGACCGTTACGCTTGGTACATATAACGGGAGCTTCGGTTTCACTATTAACCGAACCGATGGCAACCTGTTTGACAATCTTGATGAGGTCATGCCCGGAGACATACTTACAAAGACCGTCACCGTCAAATCTGATTCCGCCAACAGCTCTGATTTTAATATCTATCTCTACGCTCTTCCGGGCGATGAAACTGTTGAAGGCTTTCTCAGCGGTATGACGCTTCAGGTTTTTGACGGCGCAACCGAGATGCCTGTTATGAACGCGGACAGCCAGAACGGCTCCAAAGGTGTCCTGCTCGGTCAGTTCTCTCCGGGTAGCTCGAAAAATCTGGAGCTTAAAGTCACTCTTCCGCTGACCATGGGAGATGCCTTTCAGGGTGCTTCCAGCATAATAGAATGGCACTTCTATGCCGAGGAGATCGTTGTTATCCCTCACGACTATTCCTACCCGCCATATTATCCGCCAGAGTCGCCACCCGTGTCACCTTCACCGTCAAGCTCACCTTCACCCTTACCTTCGTCCTCGCCTTCTCCAACACCTCCTCCGACTACTATTCCGGATGACAATACGCCTACCGGCAATTTGCCCGGTGGCATAGGCGATGAGCCCGTTCCGACAGGAGACACTCCCCAGACTGGCGATAGCAGCAGCCTTGCAGTCTGGATAGCGCTGACTGTAATAAGCGGTTCGGCACTTACCGTCCTGCTGCTTTTCGGAAAAAAGGAACGACCTGCATCTGGGCGGAGAAAATAAAAAACGAAAAACAATGAACCAACATCTGAATAAATCAGCAAGCATTTAGCTCGAGAATTAAGCAAAGCTCCTGTAACCGTACGGTTACGGGAGCTTTGCCGATATCCGGGCCGTCAAACCTGTCCCGACAACGTAAAGTATAAAAGCACCGCGTGGAATATAATTATTACTGACGCAATCAGTGAGCCAATAATATTTACCCATTTTTTATTGGTAAACTCGCCCATATATTTCTTCTTGCCTGTAATAATAAGGAGCGGAATAACAGCCACAGGTAGCGCGAAGCTCAGACTTACCTGACTAAGCACCAGCGCCTTCATAGGGTTCACCCCGGCTAAGATAATAATAACGCCTGGCAGCATGGTTATGCCTCTTTTTAAATTGAGGGGCAGTTTAATTTTTTTTTCCACAAATCCGTCCAGAACGGTCTCGCCGGCCATAGTACCAACCGAGGAGGAGGAAAATCCCGATGCTAGAAGCGCGATGCCGAAAGCTCCGCTCGACAGCGCGCCCAAGAGCGGCTCGAGCGATTTGTGCGCTGTTTCAATCGAATCGACTGTCATTCCGCGGCTGAAAAAAACCGATGCCGAAACCACTACCATCGCGGCGTTTACCAGAAACGCTATGTTCATGGCAATGACTATATCGATTTTCTCCATGTGCAGGTGTTTCTTTTTCTCCTCAACATTCTTGCTGTGGTTGCGGCTCTGAAC
>JASDTK010000167.1:18609-18818 GCA_041891555.1 Oscillospiraceae bacterium | reverse complement strand
GTACAAAAGACAACACGAAAATCAGAAAACCTTTGCTGACAGCGTTTAGCATCGGCACTCTCATGACACTGGCGGTCGTACTGATTAACACGGCTGTTCTGGGGGTGAGAATGACGAACTCAACCTCCGTATCATTTGCTATTACTCGGGAAATCGACATAGGCCATATCCTGACAAGGCTGGATGTGCTGGTTGCGCTGACTCTGCTG
>JASDTK010000167.1:15877-18599 GCA_041891555.1 Oscillospiraceae bacterium | reverse complement strand
GGGTTGGAGCACCCATGCGGCGCAGCTTCAAAGGGCTCCGCTATGCCTGGCCAACGGGTTGACGGGGCGGCTGGACAGATTCATGGCCTGCGGGTGTGGCTGACAAGGCTGGATGTGCTGGTTGCGCTGACTCTGCTGGTTACGGTTTTCATGAAAGTAACGGTGTTTTACTATTCGACAGTATTGGGTCTTGCTCAGCTGCTCAGGCTGCGCTCGTACAGGCCGCTTATCGTTCCCATCGGGCTGATAGTTATGGCTATATCGGCAAATCTTTATCCCTCAGACATGGAACAGGTTTACGCCGCGCGCTATATATGGCCGTTCAACGCGGCACTGTTCGAAATTGTTTTGCCACTGATAACGCTGATATCAATAGGCTTGAGGAGTCTATTCAAAAACACGGGCGGTGAAAACGAATGATAGTTTTTTTGTTTGCCGCTTTTGCTGCTCTTACTATGCTTGAAGCGCCGGGACTTATTAAAAAAAAGCAGTGGCGGGAGCTGACGGCCTATTCGGTTTTAATGCTGCTTGCAATCGTAATATCCGTTTTTTATCTGAAGCATATCCCGATACCTAATCCGGTCAAAAACACTCAATATTATGTGAAAGACATGTTTGAGTATCTGTTCGGCTTCAGCTACGACTGATAAAGTTAAAAACAGAATAAAGTCGGCGGCGGGATAATATGCTTCCCGCCGCTTGCGTTTGTATTTATATTTGGTATGCGAAAATGCGGCTGCGGAAACGGCATTTGGACTTGCAGCGCATACATAAACTGTACCAATAAGTGATTGGAGGGCGACAATATGCTGACTGGCGCTTTCATGTTATTGGTGAGCAGTGCGTTTTTGATGCTGCGTTTGGGTAAAAACTCGGGTTCCTTTCCCAAGCCTCTCAGCGCGCGCGACGAAAAAAAATACCTGGAACTCTGGGCAGAGGGAGACGTCGAGGCGCGCAATGTACTTATAGAGCACAATCTTCGGCTGGTGGCGCACATAGTCAAAAAGTATTACACCCAGAGCGCAGAGCTTGACGATCTGATTTCCATAGGCACAATAGGACTGATAAAGGGGATATCGTCATACAAGCAGGATAAGGGAGTCCGCCTCGCCACCTATGCCAGCAGATGTATCGAAAATGAAGTGCTAATGTATTTCCGCAGCGCGAGAAAGTCGGCATCCGATGTTTCACTGTCGGAATCAATCGAGACGGACGGCACGGGAAGCTCGCTGTGCCTAATGGACGTCGTCTGCTTTGAGGACGATATGCTTGAGCAGATAAGCCGAAGCGAGCTTTCAAAAACGATAGGCAGACTCGTAAGCGAGGTTCTGGATGAGAGAGAAAGCGACATTATTCGTCTGCGTTACGGGCTCGACGGAGAGCGGCCAAAGACCCAGCACGACGTCGCGGAGATTTGCGGAATAAGCCGCTCGTATGTATCGAGAATCGAGAAAAAAGCCTTGGAAAAGCTGAGAAAGGCGCTTGAAAACGATAAAGACTGAAGGAATACCGGGTTCTTGACTCGTTCGGTACATAAAGGGGGGCCTCAATGCGGCCTGTCTTCCGCTAATCCGCGGGTTCTGGAAAAGCCAATGGCTGTATAATGCGGATATTATTAGTATGCTGTTGATTTCTTTGGAAATTCTGGTGTTTTCTATAAAATAATTAGCGGATTGATTTGACAAACAGTTTTCTTTGTAATAAAATATTCATTAAATGTAATCGTTTATAAGTGATAGTTTAATGAATGCAACAACACTAGGCTTTGATTTTAAATGTCTGTATTTGATATTATCTGAACCATATCTTCAAAGACTTAGGGGCGCTGCAGCTTGGAAATATATAGCAAGGTGGGAAACGACCGTTGGAAGAGGTAATACGTAAAGAGAAATTCAGCAACCAGGCCTGCGAGTATATAAGGGATAAGATTATATCCGGTGAATACAAGGAGGGTGAGCGGCTGGTTGAAACCAAGGTCGCAAAAGAGCTGGGCATTTCCCAGTCTCCTGTGCGCGAGGCCCTGCGTGAGCTCGAGGTCATGGGACTAATTGAAATCAAGCCGTACAGTGGGTGCTTCGTCCAGCCGGTCAACGAGAAAAAACTTCAGCAGATTTACGAGCTTCGCAATATCCTTGAATCAGTAGCGGCAAGGGAAGGCGTAGCCGGCTTGACGCAGGAATCGCTGGAAAGAATGGATTCCATTCTTGAGAAAATGAAGACGGCTGCCGCTGAAGGCGACAAACCTGCGCTTGCAAAGTATGACGTACAGTTTCATAGTGTCATTGTTGAGGCGGCGGACAACACAATGCTTGAGAGAATGTGGAAATTAGTCGGGGCGCAGCAGTGGACTACGATGACTATCAATCTGCATAAGGATATCCTCTATTTTCCGGAATCCCATAATAAGCTGCTGGAATGTGCCGAACACCATGATGTGGAAGGTTATTGCAGAGAGCTGGATTATCACTTTAAATTTGCTGCAAACACGGTTGTGACAAATACCATAAAAAAGCAGCCGGACTGATTAATAATTAAATATATTTAAGAGCTTATTCGGGCACCAAGTAATCCTGAATAAGCTATTTTATTTCAGTTTCGACCTTAAAAATATCTCTTTTAAAGACAATCAGCAGATGCATATTATTCAAGAAGTGACATAGTATTTGATAGAATGTTCATGCTATTTGCACAAAAAGGAAAAGGCTTTTTCTACGTGTTACTT
>JASDTK010000167.1:5184-15867 GCA_041891555.1 Oscillospiraceae bacterium | reverse complement strand
TACTTATTAAAATACTAAGCGATTCAGTTTGACAAGGATTATTCAAAGGTGTATTATTAATACAAAGAAACGATAATCGTTTATATCGCTTTGGCTTGAGAAACGCAAAAGAACTGTAACTGTATTCTTCAGGAATAAGGGGATTGTAATGAATCAAAAAAGAAATTTTGACGATATCCGACGCCTGAGCGCGGATATCCGGATCGAAACAACAAAAGCAATCGGTGCGGCAGGCTTCGGCCACATAGGCGGTTCGGCCTCAATTGCGGACGTCCTGGCTGTACTGTATGGCGGAATGATGAAAATTAACCCCGCAAATCCAAAATGGGAAGACAGGGACTGGATGATTCTGTCAAAAGGGCACTGCGGCCCGGCGCTCTATGCCACGTTGGCTCTCAAGGGCTATTTCCCGATGGAATGGCTAAAAACTGTCAATAAACCCGGCACAAGACTTCCCAGCCATGCAGACTGCCAAAAAACCCCCGGCATTGATATGACAACGGGGTCTCTCGGCCAGGGAATGTCCTCCGCGGTCGGAATAGCTCTGGGCAATCGCTTGCAGGGGCGTGACAGCAGCTATACATATTGTATAGTCGGCGACGGTGAAATTAACGAAGGTGAAGTCTGGGAGGGCTGCGAGGCTGCAACTCATCTGGCTTTGGATCACTTCATTCTGTTCGTTGACTGGAACAAGAAGCAGCTTGACGGATGGCTTGAAGAGATATGCCTCCCCTTGAACATTGAAGAAAAATTCCGAGCTTTCGGTTTTGATGCGCAGACTGTCAAGGGCTATGACGTTGAGGCTATTTGGGATGGAATAGAGCGTGCGAAAGCCGTCAAGGGAAAACCGCATGTCATCGTCTTGGACACTATAAAGGGTCTTGGAGTGAAGTTGGCGGAGGATCAGGAATTCAATCATTACCTGACGTTCGGCTCGAAAGAAGCGGAAGCGTCCTGCGCTGAAATTGAAAGACGAATGGCTGATGGTACTTACCCCGGAGGTGATTTCAAATGGTAAAATTGCGTAAAGAGATATCGGTATCACCCGAAGAAATGCGCTTTGCATACTGTAACGCGCTTATAGCAGCCGCCGAAAAGAACCCAAAGATTGTTGCGCTTGACTGCGACCTTGCCAGTTCCTGCGGCACAAAAGGATTTAAAAAAGCCTTTCCAGACCGCGCATTCAATATGGGTATTCAGGAGCAGAATGCCTGCGCCATGGCGGGCGGGCTGTCCGCAGCCGGTATGGTTCCGTTTTTCCATACCTTCGCGGTTTTTGCAACAAGAAGAGTATACGACCAGATTTTCATCTCCTGTGCCTACGCAGGTCAGAATGTTAAAATTGTCGGCTGCGATTCCGGCGTCAGCGCAGCGTTTAACGGCGGCACGCACATGGCGTTCGAGGATGTCGGAATTATGCGCGTCATGCCCGGAGTAACAATTGTAGAACCTTCCGACCCGACAATGATGCGGGCCATCGTACCGCAGGTTGCCGAGACACACGGCGTATTTTATCTCAGAATGCCGAGAAAAACTGTTTTCGACATTTATGAAGAGGGCTCCGAGTTTACCATCGGAAAGGGCGAGATAATACGCGAAGGCTCCGACGTGACGTTGATGGCGGTAGGTATGGAAGTCGCCCAGGCACTGCGAGCGGCGGATATACTTGAAAAAGAAGGCATATCGGCCCGAGTCGTGGATATGTTCACCATCAAACCGATAGACGCGGAGTGTATCCGCAAGTGCGCGGCCGAAACAGGAGCCATAGTTACCTGTGAAAATGAGAATATAATCGGCGGTCTCGGAAGTGCGGTTGCGGAAGTGCTTGTGGAATCAGAGCCTGTACCGCTTGAACGCGTGGGTGTGCAGGATGAATTCGGAGAAGTTGGTCCTCAGAGCTACCTTGAGGAACGCTTTGGCCTTACGGCGCCTTTTATCGTCGAGAAAGCCAAAAAAGCAATTTCACGCAAGAAATAAACGGTTTTATAAATTAATCAAAAGGAGATAACACGATGAGCGAAGTAATCAGAAAGAAATACTGTGTAAACGGCGAGTGGAAAGACTCCAAAACAGACAAATGGATGCCCGTAACGGATGCCTCTACCGGCGAAGTCATAGCGGAGGTTCCCTGCTGCACAGCTGACGAAGTCGAAGAAGCCATCGCTTCAGCATATGCCGCATTCCCCGAGTGGTCCATGCAGTCCCTCAGCAAGAGGACACAGATGATGTTTAAGTGGCGCAATGTGCTGGTCGAGCACCTGGAAGAACTGACATTGCTCTGCGCCAAGGAGCTGGGGAAGAATCTGAGCGAAGCGCGCGGTGACATTCTGAAGGCAATCGAGCCGACCGAGCTGGCCTGCGCGACCCCCTTCATTTCACAGGGTTCAGCTTCCCTGCAGGTCACGACCGGATTCGATACTGCTACCTATCGTGTTCCTCTGGGCGTTGTAGCCGGCATCGTTCCCTTCAACTTCCCCGCTATGATTCCTTGGGGCTGGATGGTACCTCTTGCAATCGCCACGGGAAACACCGTCGTTTTGAAGGCCGCTTCCTTCACGCCGCTTACCTCAATGAGAATTATGGAACTGTTCTATGAAGAGGCGGGCTTTCCCAAGGGTGTTGTGAATCTTGTGACCTGCAGCCGCTTAGAATCCGAGCTCTTCCTCACCGACCCGAGAGTGAAAGCCGTCACCTTTGTCGGCTCTACCGATATCGGCAAGCATATTTACTCGGTTGCCGCGGCTCACGGCAAGAGGGTACAGGCCCAGACCGAAGCAAAGAACCACGCGCTTGTGTTGGAGGACTGTGATCTTGAGAGCACGGTCAATGCGATTGTCAACTCCACCTACGGATGCGCGGGCATGCGCTGCATGGCGCTGCCGGTTATAGTTGTACAGGATAGCATTGCAGACCGCTTTGTCGCTCTGCTCAAGAAAAAGGCCACAGAGATGAAGATCGGGTGCGCCTATGATCCCACTACAAATCTTGGCCCTGTCGTAAACGCAAAACATAAGCAATCCGTATGTGAGTGGATACAAAAGGGTATTGATGAGGGCGCTGAGCTCGTGCTTGACGGTCGGAATGTTGTCGTTCCCGGATTTGAAAACGGTTTCTTTGTAGGCCCCACTATTCTCGACCATGTTACGTCCGAAATGAGTGTCGGCACCCGCGAAATCTTCGGACCGGTCACGGTTATTAAGCGTGTAAAGAACTTTGACGAAGGAATTGCCGTAATGAACGATAATCCCTTCGCAAACGGTTCCGCGATTTTCACGCAAAACGGTTATTATGCGCGTCAGTTCGAACTACTGACCGACGGCGGCATGGTTGGCATCAACGTAGGCATTCCTGTTCCCTCTGCATATTTCCCGTTCTCCGGCAACAAGGATTCCTTCTACGGCGATCAGCACGTTCTGGGTCTCGACGGCGTCCGCTTCTACACTCGCGCAAAAACCGTAACCAAGCATTGGTACGATGAGCACTCAAGAAAGAAAACAATGGACACATGGGAAGGCACCGTGGAGCGCATTTGACCGTTGGATGCTGCCTGCCGCAGAAGAGAGCCGGCAGAAAAACGGAATAATATTTCCATAAATTACAGTATATAAAATTCTTCCGCCGGTGGAATCACGGCTCAGAATATGATAGCATTTGAATAGCTTGTTTTATATGAGCCGCACTGAATCGGTCTGCATATATACACGTCTGTTGCGTTCATACTGATTTATTTTCAGGTTTCTTTGCGGCTGCGGCGGAAGCCATAACTGAATGAAAGCTCGAAAAGCCTCCAGCCAGACTGTACAGTAAAACAGTCTGGCCGCGGCGCTCACGCTCCGCATGTAAATGATTTACGAAAGGAGAATTAAAATGGCATTGAACCCGATCATCGGAAGCTCCATCCCGCGCAAAGACGGCAGGGAAAAGGTAACCGGACATGCAAGATACGGCGCCGATATAAACGTCAGCGGTCAGTTGTATGCCGTTATCTACCATAGCCCTCATCCTCATGCGCTGATTAAGAGCATAGACACTTCAAAAGCAAGAGCATTTCCGGGCGTCAGAGCTGTTATAACCGGAAAGGATTTTCCCGCCTGCTATGGTCAATTTATAGCAGATCAGCCTATTATGGCGATTGATAAAGTAAGATACCGCGGAGAACCTGTTGCCGCTGTCATAGCTGACACGGAGCGAATTGCCAGAGAGGCCGTCCGTCTTGTTGAGGCAGAATATGAACTGCTTCCGGTAGTGGATTCAATTGAGGATGCTCTTTCTTGTAAAGCGCTCGTACATAATAACTGGAGCGATTATACTATCTATGGACTGACTCACCCTGTTGAAAACAGCAACATTATCGACCGTTTCCAGCTTATCCACGGAGACATCGAAAAGGGCTTTGCCGAAGCTGATGCCATTGTCGAAAATGATTTCTACTGCGGGATGCTCCAACACGCGGTTATAGAGACCCACGCCGCGCTGGCCGACGCGTCCAGTGATGAACTTTTGATTTATACACCGGCGCAATCTCCTTTCTCTGTAAGAAGCAGTATAGCGAAAATTCTTGGCTACCGCATGGATCAGATTCGTATAATATGCACGGAGATCGGCGGTGGTTTCGGCTGCAAGGCCGAGCCAAAGCTGGAGCCTATTGTTGCAGTGCTGTCAAAGCTTGTCGGCAGACCGGTCAAGCTCGTCTACGACAGACACGAGGAATTTGAGGCGACGCTGACCCGCGCGCCCGGCAGCTTCCATATCAAAACCGGCGCTACGAAGGACGGAAAACTGACCGCGCAGCAGATAACCATATATTGGGACACCGGCGCGTATGGGACCTTCGGCCCCCGTGTCAACTATAACGCCGGATATGCTTCCAACGGCCCGTACATGATTCCGAACTGTTATACGAACAGCTACTGCATGGTAACAAACCACTCGCTAGGTTCTGCATATCGCGGCTTTGGAATCACGGAAGTCGCCTGTGTACATGAGATGCAAATGGACGAACTGGCGTCAAAGCTCGGCATGGATCCGCTTGAATTCAGATTGAAAAATGTTCTGCGTGACGGCATGGTCAATGTAACCGGTGAAGCCATGAAGAGCTCGGGTGTTGCTGAATGCCTTGAAAAAGCCGCCGAAAACATAGGCTGGAAAGATATGCCCAAGCATTGGGTTACCGAGGATGGTAAGCTGCACGGCAAAGGTATCGCATGCTTCATCAAGCTGTCCGGTACGCCGTCCACGACCTCCTGCACGGTACGCATGAATGAGGACGGTTCTATCAACATCATGTCCTCCAGCCGCGAGATGGGACAGGGTGTCCGTACGGTCCTGCCTCAGTTCGCTGCCTCGGTGCTGGGCATGGATATAAATAAAATTACCGTTTCTCAAATTGATACCTCGATTTCACCGTATGACAAAACCACCACGTCCAGCCGTTCTACATTCCACAGCGGCAACGCGGTTTTGCAGGCCTGCGAGGACATCGTTTGTCAGCTTAAAATACTGGTAGGCAAGAAGTGGAAGGTACCGACTGAGGACGTCCTCTTTGACAACGGTATTTTTACCTGCTCTTCAGACCCGTCTAAGAAGCTTCATATTGACAATATCGGCGAAAGCGGCGTGATGAAAGAGGAAGTCCCGGTAATCGCGCTGGGCAAATACGGCACGAAGGACATCTTCGATCCGCCTGACGAGCTGACTCACCAGACAAAGCGCACCACTGTCATGTGGATGATGGGTGCTCAGGCGGCGGAGGTTGAGGTAGATCCGAAAACCGGACAGGTCAAGGTCGTTCAAATGGGTGCGGCACATGACGTCGGGCATGCAATCAATCCTCTCGGCTGCTCGCAGCAGATAGAGGGAGCTATTATCATGGGCATAGGGCACGCTCTGCTGGAGGAAATGATATATCAGGATGGTGTTTTAAAGAACGGCAACATGGTAGATTACAAGGTTCCGACCTTTATGGATGCGGACGTTAAGTACAACATATCTCTGGTGGAGACGGCTCACCCGGAAGGGCCATACGGAGCCAAGGGCATCGGAGAGCCCGGTGTTGCTCCCACGGCTCCCGCCATAGCAAACGCCGTCAGCGCCGCGTGTGAGCATCGTTTCCATGCTATTCCCATCAAGCCCGAACAAGTTCTGTTTTGTAAGGAGGACTGAGAATGCTGCCGGATTTTGAGCTATACGAGCCAAGGACAATAGAAGAAGCCTGCCGCCTGAAAAAAGAGCTGAACGCCAGGATTCTGGCCGGCGGGACAGATGTGCTTGTCGCCATGCACGGCGGAGAGTCACGTCCGGATGCGCTTATCGACATAAAGAATATCAAGGAACTTCAAGCAATGAGCGAGACGGAGGACACGCTTGTTCTAGGCGCGCTTACAACGCACAGAGCAATTGAGGACGCCCCCTTTTTTAAGAAAAACTATACGGCGCTTTTTGAGGGCTGTTCGCAGGTAGGCTCCGTTCAGATACGCTATCGCGGAACTTTGGGCGGCAATATATGCAACGCGGTTCCGTCTGCAGACAGCATAGGGCCGCTGCTGGTATTCGGCGCCCTCTGCGTAATAAGTTCAGGCAATGCTGAGCGTATTGTTCCTTTGGAAGAATTTTTTACAGGTCCCAAGCATACGGTTTTGAAAGATGATGAAATTCTCAAGGAGCTGGTGCTTCCCAAGCCGCGTGCCGGAACCGGAAGCTGCTATATCAAATATACCCGCCGCCGCGCAATGGATCTGGCTCTCTGCGGTTACAGTATATTGATTGCGCTCGACGGGCAGGGGGTCATCACCGAGGCCCGCGTCGCGCTGACTACCAGCGCGCCGATTCCCATTCGCGCGAAAAACGCGGAAGCGTATCTGCTTGGGAAAAAGGCTGCCGAGCTGGACAAGGCAGAATTCGGAAAGATATCTGCTTCCGACGCAAAGCCCCGCAGCAGTTGGAGATCTTCGGCCGAATTCAGGCTTACTCTAATTGAGGAACTGGCCGGGCGCGCATTCGGGTACGCTCTGGCCCGCGCAAAAGGAGAAGAAGTATGAGAACGAAAGAAATCACAGTTACCATAAACGGAGACAGTTATTCCAAAACTGTGAATGTCGCGGCGACTCTGGCTGAATTTTTGCGTGAGGACATAGGGCTCATCGGCACGAAAATTGGCTGCAACGAGGGCGAGTGCGGCGCGTGTACCGTTATCTTCAACGGGAAACCGGTAAGCTCATGCCTCGTTCTTGCGGCGGAGACAGACGGAGGTGAGGTTCTGACCATAGAGGGCATTTCAAAGGACGAACTGCATCCTCTGCAGCAGGCGTTTCTGGATGTAGGCGCCGTGCAGTGCGGCTTTTGCACGCCCGGAATGATCATGAGCGCAAAGGCAATTCTCGACCAAAATCCCCATCCTACAGAAGCATATATCAGAAAAAACATGGAGGGGAACATCTGCCGCTGTACAGGCTATAATCGAATTATACAGGCAATTCAGTTGGCTGCTGAGCGTATGTCATAAAAAATTCGGCAGATTTTTGTTGATTCACACAAATCGTAACTATATGATTGAAAAATTCTGTACAACATGCTATGATGCAGATAATCGAATATCAATAAACGATAATTGAGGAACTTCATAAAATACTCTGATTCGAAAACCAAATGCACAGCCGTGTGAAACGGTAGAAAAATTTAGGAGGATTGTTATGGCAGAAAGAAAAATCTATGCGACTTTCTTCGGCGACGCGAACCATCCTCTTGAGTGGGAAAGCGAAGAAGAAAAAGACCTGATGTGGTTCTACGATGACCTGCATTGCCCAAATCCCATTTCCCCGATGTATTTCAGTGTCGGCGGCTGGTGGGGCCCGACCTGCAAATACTTCTACAAGCGCTTCGGTGTCGGCGGCTATGACTGGCCCGCAAAGAAAATCGGCGGCTATGTCTATACCGCAGTCGTACCTCCCAAAACCGATGCCGACAAGGTTCCGGCAATGTTCAATTACTACGGAGCCGTAATGCCTATCTATGCGGAGACTTTTATCAAGCAGTGGGATAACGAATATGTCCCCGAGCTCAAGGCAGCCGCTAATAAGATGGTTGGCTTTGATTTCGAGCACGAATCTCTTGCCGCCGCAATGATTCACCTGGAAGATTGCCTGGACCTGCAGGAGCGTGCATTCCGTATTCACTGGATACTCAACTATGCTCAGGCACAGGCATCCGGAGAATTCAGAGGAATCTATGAAAAGGCCGTTGGCCCCATCGACGATGACTACTCCCTCATAACGGTATCTCCCGACGACCGCAACTGGGACTCGCTGAGAGACGCATGGAAGATGAAGCAGGAAATCTGCGCAAATCCCGAGCTCAAGGATTACTGGCTGAAGAACAGCGTTACTGACATTATGGCAGGCCTGGACAGCGTCAAGGGCGGTAAAGAACTGCACGATAAGATTAAAGCTTACACCGAAGAGTATGGCTGGAAGCCCCTGTGGACCCACGAGTACATCTACAAGCTGTGGATTGAAGATCCTACTCCGATTTACGAAGCAATCAAGAGCTATGTCGAGACCGACTACGACTATGAAAAGCAGATTGACGCCTGCCACAAGTCCCAGGCCGACGCAATCGCCCGTGCACGCGCGAAGATCAAGGATGAGACCCTGCGCAAGGAGTTTGAAGCAAAGCTCGAAATCAACATGAAGATGCTTCCGCTTACTCCGAATCATCACTTCTACATCGATCAGGCGATTTACGCACATATGCGTATTATGTTCCTTGGCATAGCCGATATGATGGTCAGAGCCGGCAAGCTGGATGACCGCGAGGACATTTTCATGCTGACCTATGACGAGCTTCGTGCGGGCGCTTTCTCCGATTACGATCTCAGAGCAAAGGTCGTCCTTGCCCGCGCTGCAATGGCTGAAGCCGCGAAGCATCAGCCGCGTTACTGGTACGGCACCGTTGACGAGTGGCAGCTCAACGAGGAGATTTACAAGCAGATACTTTGGGGCTATCCAGAAGTGTTCTACAAGTCTCTTGAGCTCGAGAAAGAAGAGAAGGAAGCCAAGGGCCCGATGAAGGTTCTCAAGGCTATACCGGGCTCCTCCGGCGTCGTTGAGGGCACTGCCCGCGTCGTATCCAGTCCGAAGGAATTCGATGCTCTGCAGAAGGGCGACATAATGATATGCCGTATGACGAACCCCGGATGGATAATCTCCTTCTCGAAGATTTCCGGTCTCGTCACAGATACCGGCGGCGCTCTGTCTCACCCCGCGGTCGTTTCGCGTGAATTTGGAATTCCCTGCGTAGTCGGTACCATCAGAGCGACGCAGGTAATCAAGACCGGCGACCGTATACGCGTAAACGGAGATACCGGCGTTGTAGAAATACTAGACTAAGAGCAAAAATTGCGCCTGAGAGCGCTGACGCTCTCAGGCGCAACATCCAGAGTCTTATAGAGGTATGAATATGAGCATGATTGCTTGGTTTGATGAGCTGCCGGACCGGAATCTCGGTTTAGTGGCGGGCGGCAAGGGCGCCAGCCTTTGTCGGATGTTCCAGAACGGGTTCCCGGTTCCGGAAGGCTTCATATGCTGCGCCGATATGTTCAGCGCTTTCATGGAAGCCAATAATCTGTGGGAAAATGTTTATAAAATGATTGAAGCAATTGACTGGGATTCAAGCGCAAGTCTTGCTGATACCGGCGAAGCGCTCAGACGCATGATTGCCGAAGCACCGATGCCTGATGACATGGCCAAACTGCTTATAGAGCATTACAGAGTGCTGGGAGACAACGCTCCGGTGGCTGTTCGTTCAAGCGGTACGGCTGAGGACTTGGATGATGCCAGTTTCGCAGGGCAGCAGGAAACCTTCCTGTATGTTATCGGAGAAGATGAGGTTGTAAAATACGTGCGCGAATGCTGGGCTTCCCTTTATAACGACTGCGCGCTGTTCTATCGCAGGGAAAAAAAGTTCAATGAACGCGATATTTCCATTGCAGTTGTCGTTATGCGAATGGTCAATTCCGAAAAGTCCGGCGTAATGTTCTCTGCAAACCCCATCAACAAGTGCCGCGATCACTGCATGATTGAAGCCGCATGGGGCCTTGGAGAGGGCGTAGTTCAAGGTATCGTCAATCCCGATAACTACGTTGTAAGAAAGGACGACTATTCCTACAATCTTCACTATGTGGCAGAAAAGGAAATTATGGTTATTCGCGCAAGCGAGCGCGGAGGCAGCAAAGAGGTTCCGGTTCCGGATAAAATTAAATGCGAACCAGTGCTGTCTGACTCCGAGGTTCAGGATCTTGTGAATCTGGCAAAGAAGGTCGAAGCCTTCTACAACAAGCCGCAGGATCTTGAATGGGCTTATGAAAAAGGCAGAATGTACTTGCTGCAGTCCAGGCCAATCACGACCCTATAATCATCCTCATAACTGAAGCATTCCTATTTGCGGCCCCAAAGAAGAGAATTATAGTATGGAGGAAATGATCATGACATTTAAAAAACAATTAGTTTACGCTGTACTCACCGCAATTCTTGCAGTTATAGTCACCTATGTCACTCAGGCCATGTCCGGCTGGCCCATCCCCGCATGCGCAGGCAACGCTTTAACCTTCATCTCTTTCGTCTGCTGGGCATGCTACTTTGTTTCGGGCTGCACCGTCAAGGGTGCTGTCAACTGGTTTTTGTCAATGGC
>JASDTK010000167.1:0-5174 GCA_041891555.1 Oscillospiraceae bacterium | reverse complement strand
CGCCGGTATCCTGATGTTCGTTCTGACCTTTGCTTTCATGGGTGGAATGGGCTATCTGGTAGCCGTATCGATAGACGTCGTCATTCTGGTAATCTTCATGATGTTCGTTGCCAGGATTAAACTCAACGGCGCAGGTGTATTCGTCGGCACAGGACTTTTCTTCGCTCTCAATGCTGCGCACGCTCTCACCACCTTCACCCTCGGTGATTATTGCCTCACCGGTATCTCAGAGCTTCTGTATGCGGCTATCGGCCTTTGTGCCGGCTGGCTCACGATACAGTTCAGCGTCTGGGCCAACAAAATGAAATAACCCTCTGCGGTAATGTGTGGTGGAGTTCTAAAACAACTCCATCACACAATTATTAAGAAAATTGGACTGATTGCCGGGCAGGGTGATATTTAACCTTGCTGCAATCGGGAATTTTATAAATTGGAGCGTTGCGAATGTACCCTGTAATTCATGAAAGCGAAGTAGAAGAAAAAAAAGTTCCCGGTCGTTACCTCAGATGGGTAGTGGATCATAAGGACGGGCTTGACGGCAAATTCTGTTCCTGCTGCATCATGCGTGTGGAGCCGGGACAGACCGTGAATCCTGCCCATTGCCACCCAAACGGTGAAGAAATGCTGTATATCATAAGCGGAAACGGAAAAGTTTACATCGATGGAAAGATTTATCCGTTTAGAGAAGGCAGTGTCGTGCTGTTTGAAAAAGGCAAGATCCATATGGTAAGGAACACCGGTGCTCAGGAATTAAAGGTTGCATGCTTTTTTGCTCCGGCAGCTAATCTTGATGAGTATGAATTTCATCCGGAAGTTGATTTCGACGGAGGAGCCGAAATATGAAAAAAGACAACCCCTTGTATGGATTTGAAATTAATCCGGAGGAACTGTTTTACATAGGCAAAGATCTGCAGCGTCCCGAGTGTATTTTAGCGGAACCGGATGGCAGTCTTTGGGCGGCCGATGCCCGAGGCGGCGTTGTGCATATTAGACCGGACGGGACACAGCAGGTCATTACCCAGAAGCATGAAAGCGGCATCAATGTGGAGTCTTCCGACGTAAGCCGCTTTTTTGAAGGGACTCTGCCCAACGGTCTGGCTTTTGCAAGGAACGGAGAAATATTAATTTCGAATTTTGGCACAGACTGCCTTGAAATAATGAAACGCACAGGCGAAACCAAAGTTTTGTTCGATACAATTGACGGAAAAGAAATCGGCAAGGTGAACTTTGTTCTGCGCGATTCTAAAGACAGAGTATGGATTACGATCACGACCATGAAAAAAAACTGGATAGACGCGCTTGTGCCCGATCTTAACGACGGCTACATTGCCCGCTATGATGAGTCCGGAATACATATTGTAGCGGACGGACTGCATTTTACAAACGAAGTCCGTTTTGATGCCAAGGAAGAACTTCTGTACTGCGTTGAGACGGTCGGCCTGAAGGGCGGCAGAATTGTACGTTTCCGCTGCGACGAAAACGGTGATCTGCACGACAAGGAAGTCTATGGTCCCAACGAATGGGGACAGGGCGCATATCCCGACGGTATCGCGTTTGATAGCTATGGAAATCTTTGGGGCACTATGGTATATTCAGATAAGATTTTTATTATCGATCCTGACGGCGAAGGTAAAATTCTAATGGATTGCGGAGACCATGAGAAGGTACAGGCACTCGATGACGCGTTCTACGCCAGCTGTGTCACTCATGATATTTTATTCAAAACCGGCAGGGGCCCCGCACCCTGGACTGCCAGCGTATGCTTTGGCGGGCGGGACCTTAAAAACGTATACATCGGATCCCTGCGAGCGACAAATATTCCGTATTTCCGCTCACCCGTGGCTGGGCTGCCGATGGTTCACTGGTAAAAGATAGAGGTGTTAATATGAATGAAACTATGAAAGCCATTCGACTGAATGGACCAAATGATTTTGAGTTTACAGATGTGCCAAAGCCTGCACCCGATGAATATGAAGTTCTATGCCAGGTCGAATCCGTTTCGATCTGCGGCACAGACCCGCACATCTTTCAGGGCGACTTTCCCGGCGTGTGGCCGCAGAGCTTCCCGCTTGTCCCAGGGCATGAATGGTCAGGTACCATAGTGGCGCTGGGCGAAAAATCGGAATACTTTGGCTGGAAGGTCGGCGACCGCGTCTGCGGAATTGCCAATCTCGGCTGCGGGCATTGCAAAAACTGCAAAGAGGGCAGATTTACAATCTGCATTAACTACGGAAATCAGAAAATTCACCGGATGTATGGGCATATCTCCCCCGGCGCCTATGCCGAATACATTGCTGTCAATATAAACGCAATCTCCAAGATACCAGATGAGATGGATTTCGATACGGCCTGCGTAATGGATACGCTGTCAATCGCGCTGCATGTGGTAATGCACAGTCATTTGGAGCCGGGCGACGATGTGCTCGTCAACGGCGCGGGTGCTCAGGGCTGGATGTCAATCATCTGCTGTAAGAGTATGGGCGCTAGGAATATCTACTGCTCCGGCAGCGGCGACCGGCTGGAAATGGCTGTAAAGCTCGGCGCCATTCCTATAGATTACCGCAAGGAAGATATTGTGGAGGCGATTAATCGCTATACGGGCGGACTTGGCGTTAAGCGAGTCATGGAATGCACGGGCACTTCGGAAGGCGTGAATAAGGCCTGCTGGTGTGTTTCACGCGGCGGAACAGTTTCGCTCATCGGTTTCCCCAAGGAGGACGTGCCCATTCCTATCAGGCATCTCGTCATGGACGAAATCGAGCTTGTCGGCAACCGCGCAAATCCCAATACGCTTGACAAGGCCATCTCAATTGCGTCTCAGCACATGGATGATGTCCGCGGGCTTATTACCCACGTATTTCCGCTATCGGAATATGCGAAGGCCTATGAGACTTTTACAACGCGCGCGGATCACTCCCTCAAAGTCGTAGTCAAACCACAGTGGAAATAAACAGGAGGACATATGAACAATTTTTCTACACAGCTCAGCAGCGATAAGGCGATACTCCGCTTTGACATCGTCGGCGGTCCGGAACGTGACCGCATTGTCGAGGACGACACCTTTCTTAACTACCGTCTAGGCGCGGTCAAGGTCAGCAGCGAAATCATAAAGGATCGCCCGGATATCATATGGTATTACGAAAAGTCACCGAAGAGCATTGAATATGTCGGTGGACAGCTTATTCTGACCGGTTTCTGGGAGGAAGGCGAGCTCAACAAGATTATGGTTACGATGCTGGCCAATGAAATGGACAAATGCGGGCTGCATCCCTTCCATTCATCCAGTGTCGTTTACAGAGGCAAGATGATTCTGCTTGTCGGCGGAGAAAACAACCACGGAAAATCCATGAGTCAGCTCGAGGGCTGCCGCAGGGGCGCGACGGTGTTTTCCACTGAAACAACGGTAACGGATAACGACGGCCTTGCGCTTTACGGCTCAAAGAATACATATATCCGCAAGCGCGCCAAGGGCACTGAGCGCAGCGACCTTCCCGATCAGGATCAGGGCGTCGCCAAGTTCTTCAGCAAAGAGCCCGAAATGAAGATGAGCTTTGACCCCGCGCACATTGATCTCGCCATAATGCCCTGCATAGACGGACACTTTGACACTCAGGTTTCTAAGATGAACCAGTTCGAAGCTTCTTATCAGAGCTATCATTCGCTGATGAATTTCTTCGGACTCAATCAGCTTCTCTGCGGTGAAACTGGTCTTGCCATGCCCATCGTAGATACGGACGAGCGCCGTCAGGCGCGCGCGAAATTCTGCGCAAAATTTGCCTCCGGTGCTCCGTATTACATGATGCGGGCAAAAAATCCTCAGATTATCTTCGACGAAATCGACAAGATTATCGATAGCCTTTAATCTTTGACGTGAAAAGTTTGTACAATATCCAGGTCGATACCCATGTGCATACGGTGTTATCGGGGCATGCGTGGAGTACGCTCCGAGAGAACATTCTGCAAGCCGTGGAAGTTGGCCTGAAGGGCTTTTGTGTAACAGAACACTCAGGTGCGATGCCGGGCGCCGCGCCTGAGTGGAGTCCGGTTTCCATGTCGATGTTGCCGGAGTATCAGGACGGGCTGCGTCTCTATAGGGGCTTGGAGGCGGATATTCTTGCGCCGGACGGAACAGTGTGTCCGTCTGCCGAGTACTTATCAAAGCTTGAGTTCTGCATTGCAAGCATGCACATTGTCGCGGCCCATTTTGAACGTTCGATGTCGGCCTGCACGGAGGCGTATCTCAAAGCCCTTGAAAATCCATATATCACCGTGCTCGGTCATGTAGACCGTATTGCGTTTCCCTGTGATCTTGAGTCTGTTGTACGAAAGGCACAGGAATGCGGAAAGCTCATAGAGCTCAATAACGCGTCTTTGATACCAGCCCGTGTGTCAGGCCATAGGAATGTCTTCAGGCTGATAGAGCTTTGCAGGCAGTATGACGTGCCTGTCTGTGTATGCAGCGATGCGCATTATTACACAATGGTAGGAGACTTCAATCTGATGGAGGCGGCGCTTGCGGAGAGAGACTTTCCGGAGGAGCTTATAGCTAACAGAACAATTGAGAGCTTTGACGGAATTTTACAAAAAAGACGGGAATCGATCGAAGAGTATAACAGGAGAATGACTAATGCAGAAGCTAACAGAGAATTTGTATACTGAAACGAAAATACGCGGATGCAATCCCAGCATTGTGCTTACAGGGGAGGGCTCCGTGTTCATAGATACCGCGCAGTGGATTACTACGCTTTTGGAAATGCGTGAGTTTGCGCTTAAGCGCGGACCTATCAAGGCCCTTATAAACACTGAGTCGCATATCGACCATATTTTCGGCAACCACTGGTTCGCCGGCGAGTGCCCCGTTATTGCCCATGAAAATCTTGTAAAGACCTTCTGGAAGATACCGCCCGCATTCAATCAGACCACCTATGATTACAGCCTGGACATTATAAAGCGTCAGGACCCCGAAGGCCTGAAGTATATGCCGAAGGAAGAAGACTACATCCTTAATACTCCGACCGTAACCTTCAGCGACAGGATGTCGTTCAAACTCGGCGACCATAACTTCCACCTGTTCTATACTCCGGGTCACTCCAATGCCAACATCAGCGTCTATGTTCCCGAGGAGCGCGCAGTATTTGTCGGTGATACGGTGTTCAAGGACTGCCAGATCTGGC
>JASDTK010000166.1:0-2897 GCA_041891555.1 Oscillospiraceae bacterium | reverse complement strand
CCGGAATGCACGGCGGAAAAATTTTTATTCGCACTAACGAGCTCAATGCTAAGATCACTCCGCAGATCTGTGTGAAGACCGCTGACGATGATGATATTGCCCAAATAGCCCCATTTATCAAGGAGTTCTGCAAGTGCTTCGGTATACCTGAAAACGAAGTTTACAATAAACATTTTCAGGTTTTAACGCCGAATTCTTCAAATCCTTATAAACAGCTTTACGTTCAGAACTAGACGGAGGCAAAATTATATGTTATACTCTATCGATGAAGTTCTCGATTATGTGAAAGAGGAGGACGTGAAATTCGTCCGCCTCGCGTTTTGTGATGTTTTCGGCACCCCGAAAAACGTGTCAATACTCGCGTCTGAGCTTGATAACGCTTTTCGCAGCGGGATTTCCGTCGACGCCTCGGCTATTGCGGGCTTTGGAGAGGAGAGCCATTCGGATCTCTTCCTGTTCCCCGATTCGACGACGCTTTCCGTTCTTCCCTGGCGTCCGGCACACGGCAAAGTCGTGCGTATGTTCTGTGATGTTAAATTGCCGAACGGGGAGGACTTTGAGCTGTACCCACGGGCGCTGCTGAAAAAGACTGTTGCTGAGGCCGCAAAAAAAGGACTCAACTGCTGTTTCGGCACGGAATATGAATTTTATCTGTTTAAAAACGATGAAAACGGTCAGCCAACAGGCATACCCATGGACACTGCGGGTTACATGGATATCGCGCCCGACGATATGGGCGAGAATGTCCGCCGTGAGATTTGCCTTACTCTCGAAGAAATGGGCATTGCTCCGGAGACCTCTCATCACGAGCAGGGGCCGGGACAGAACGAGATTGATTTCCGCGACAGTGATCCCGTTACGGCGGCCGATAATTCGATAACCTTCAAAACTGTCGTGAGAACAGTCGCGGCAAGAAACGGGCTTACAGCCTGCTTTGACCCCAAGCCCATCGCAAACGCCGCAGGCAGCGGGATGCACATAAACATCTCTCCCAGTATGCCGAGAGGCGGCGAGTGCTTTTATTCCTTCATGGCGGGCATACTTGACCATATATCTGACATGACGCTTTTTTTAAATCCTACGGCTCAGTCCTATCTGCGCCTTGGGAGCCACAAGGCTCCGCAATATATAAGCTGGTCACCCCAGAACCGCTCTCAGCTCATTCGCATACCCGCGGCGGGAAGGGGCGTCAACCGCGTTGAGCTGCGCTCTCCTGATGCTCAGGCAAATCCCTATCTTGCCTATGCTCTTTTGATTTATGCCGGACTTGACGGCATAGAGCGCTCACTTACTCCTCCTCCCTCTGCCGATTTCAACTTCTTCACAGCGAGCGAAAAGGAGCTTGCGGGCTACAAGAAGTTGCCGGATTCCTTCGCTGAAGCGGCATCCGCCATGAAAAACAGCGAATTTATTAAAAAACATCTGCCCCCTCAGATAATCAAGGAATTTATTTCCTGCGGAAGATAAAAACAGCGGGAAGTTGACAGGAGGGGGATGAAAAGATGTTAATCGACAGGGCGCAGTCAAGCGTGCTGGTGGTATCTGCTTCACAGAAAATAACAGATCTTTTCAATGAGCTGTTACCCTCCGGTACATTCAGTCCGATTATTTCGGTTTCGAGCTGCAACGAAGCCAAACGCGTATTGATTTCCGCTGAATATGATATAATAGTGATAAATACTCCGCTGGCTGATGAATTCGGTTCGGACTTTGCTCTGGACTTGGTTCAGGACAGTTCCGCGGCGGTTCTCCTGCTCGTGGCCAGCGACATTTACGGAGAGGTATCGAGTAAGGTCGAGAGCTATGGCGTGATGACCATTTCTAAGCCGCTCAACCGCACCACCTTGTATACCGCGATGACTCTTGCGTATGCTACGCGTGCGCGGCTTCGCGTTATGGATAAGAGAAATAGGAGTCTTTCGGCGAAAATGAGCGAGATACGCATCGTAAACAGAGCCAAATGGGCGCTTATCGAATCACTTGGTATGACGGAGGAACAGGCTCACCATTATATCGAAAAGCAGGCTATGGATTTGCGGCTGCCGAAGGGCGAAATCGCAGTCAATATCCTGAAAACTTACGGGAAATAAGAAGTCCTTTACTGACTTCTTTAAAATAAAGAGTAGGCGGCGCGAGGGGCCGCCCGTCTTGTTTAAAAAAGGGAGATAGTATGAGTAAGTACATTTTTGTAACCGGCGGCGTTGTCTCAGGCTTAGGCAAAGGGATAACAGCCGCATCTTTGGGGAGACTCCTCAAAGCAAGAGGACTTAAGGTCGCGGCGCAGAAACTCGACCCCTACATCAACGTGGACCCCGGAACGATGAGTCCTTATCAGCACGGAGAAGTCTATGTCACGGAAGACGGAGCGGAGACCGACCTTGACCTCGGACATTACGAGCGCTTCATCGACGAGGATTTGAACAAGTATTCAAACCTCACGACCGGCAAGGTTTACTGGAACGTACTTAATAAAGAACGCAGGGGAGAGTTTCTGGGCGAGACGGTTCAGGTCATCCCTCATATAACCAACGAAATCATTGACTTTATATACAGCGTAGGCAAAAAGACTAACGCGGATGTGGTTATCACCGAAGTCGGCGGCACAACAGGCGACATCGAGAGCCAGCCCTTTCTTGAAGCCATACGCCAGATAGCTTTGAAAGAGGGACGTGAAAACGCTCTCTTTATCCATGTTACGCTTGTACCTTTCCTGCGCGGCTCGGATGAGCACAAGTCCAAGCCCACCCAGCACTCCGTAAAGGAGCTTCAGGGAATGGGTATTAATCCGAATATTATCGTGCTCCGCTGCGATCAGCCTCTTGAAGAAGACATTTTCCGCAAGATTGCCATGTTCTGCAACGTGAAGCCCGACTGCGTCATAGAGAACGTAACGATAC
>JASDTK010000165.1:11965-19347 GCA_041891555.1 Oscillospiraceae bacterium | reverse complement strand
GTATCGTGCTGATACCTATCGGGGCGTTTCTGGCAGTAAAGGAAATATTGTGGCTTGGCAGGTCGGTTGCGGACGGAGTCGTCTCAACTGTCGGCGCGCTGGTGGGAATGATACCGGAAGGGCTGTATCTGCTGACAAGCATAGCGCTTGTCGCGGCAGTCGTGCGCCTCGCCCAGCGCAAAACCATAGTCCATGACATGAACTGCATTGAAACGCTTGCGCGTGTCGATACCCTTTGCGTAGATAAAACCGGCACGATAACCGAAAACAAGATGATAGTCGAGGATGTCTGCCTGCTCTGCAAGGACAGATTTATTGAGGACGATATCCGCATGATAATGTCCGATTATGTTTTCGCCATGCAGGACGACAACGATACAATGGCGGCTTTGCGCCGGTATTTCAAAGGCGAGCCCTCTCAGACGGCCCGCGAAACCCTGCCGTTCACCTCTGTGAAAAAGTACGGAGGAGTCTCCTTCCACGAGGACGAAACCTACATTCTTGGCGCTCCGGAAGTCATTCTGGGTGAGAATTACAATGAATACAGGGACAAGATTGATTTTTTCTCCAAAAAAGGCTGCCGCGTCCTGCTGCTTTCGATATACGACGGCAAACTTTCGGACGAAGCGCTGACGGAAGATGTTTTCCCGCTTGCGCTTATCCTGCTTGCAAATAAAATAAGAAAGAACGCACCCGAGACCTTTGCCTATTTCAATAAGCAGGGCGTAACCATAAAGGTAATCTCCGGCGACAATGCGCTGACGGTTTCCGAGGTGGCAAAGAGAGCGGGTATCGCAAACGCCGATAAATTCATAGATGCCCGTACGCTCGACGACGACAGGAAAATTCGTCAGGCGGCGCAGGAATACACGGTTTTCGGCAGAGTCAACCCAGATCAAAAACGAAAGCTTATAAGAGCGCTAAAAGCTGCTGGCCACACAGTCGCTATGACGGGCGACGGCGTGAATGACGTTCTGGCTCTGAAGGAAGCGGACTGCAGCGTCGCGATGGCTTCCGGCAGTGAGGTCGCCTGCCAGGTTTCGCATGTTGTGCTGATGAACTCAAATTTTGCATCAATGCCATCGGTAGTCATGGAAGGACGCAGGGTAATCAATAATATTGAACGAAGTGCGGTTTTGTATCTGGTCAAAAATATTTTTTCATTTGTTATGGCGCTCATAACCCTGTTTTTTACGCTCCCTTATCCGCTGACTCCCTCTCAGCTCAGCCTTGTAAGTACAATTTCAATAGGCATCCCGTCGCTCGTGCTGGCGATGGAGCCGAACGAGAGCCTTGTCCGCGGCAAGTTCCTGAGAAATGTCATCTTCCGCGCGCTTCCTGGAGGCTTTACGGATATTATCCTGATAGTCGGCGTCACACTTTTCTATCTTGCGTTTGATTTTCCGATGGAGGAGATGTCCACGATATGCGCAATAATTCTTGGTGTTGTCGGGCTGCTGACGCTGCACAGAATGTGTGTCCCGTACAACAATATTAGAAAATTCCTGATGATATCTATGTGTGTGACCTTTGCTGTCATGCTGATATTCTTCAAAGAGCTTTTTACTCTGACAGCACTGTCGTTTTCTTCAATACTCGTTCTTGTAGTTTTTTCTCTGTTGGCCTATCCGCTGATGAAAACGCTTATTATGATTTTTGAAAGGCTTGACAGTAGGTTCATTTCAAAACAAACAAAGCCAAAACCACGCGGAGGCAGGCATGCCGCACCGACCAAAAGGAAATAATACAACATATATGCCGGGGACGGAATGCTCCCGGCATATATTGTTATTGATAATATTATGACTATCTTTACAAAAAATTTATAAATTGTTTGTGCAATTTTCATTGACATTCTATGCAGAATGCGATATCATCAAGCCAAAGTAAGGAAAGGAGTTGGTATAATGTACAGAAAAATCAGAAACAGTGATGTGGACGATATGATCTACGGTAGCACCGTAACAGTACCCAGCGACAGATAACTGTCAGCCGGATTATTTCCGCGCTTTGCGGTTTACATAGATGATATTCGGATGCAGCGTTCGGACGGCAACGAAGCCGCCAGGACGCGATTATTATTTTTATGGAAAATCCGTCGCGTTTTCCGAATAAAAGGGAAACCGATACTGTCCGCACACAAAACGCCCCCTCAAACGAGGGGGCGTGAGCTTTATTTTGAATTTTCGGAATTGCCCTGTTTTGAAGACCTTTTTGCGGGATCATTGTCAGGGTAATCAGAAAGGTTGTCGATTATATATTCGCTTGCAATCTTGCACAAATAGCTTTCCACCGCAAGTCTCATAGCAATTTCGGGAAGGTGCTCTTCTGAATTGAGAGCTCTTTCACTTAGTTCTTTTGCGCAGTTTTCAACCATGCTGCGGAAGCTCTCATAGAATTCCTCATCGGACTTATGCTGCTTGGAAACTTTAATGAGGTAGCCTGTGTCCTTGACCGAAAGTACCTGTTTAAGCCGTAGGATAATAGAAAGATAGACCAGATGCTCTCTGGAGTATTTTTTCCCTCTTGCGCGAGGTAGAACATCCGCCTTGATGTAATTATTGACCATCGCGGAACTAAGCCTGTCGTCATCACGGAGACTTGTCTTGCTGCGTGAAAGAAAATCCAGCACCTGATCCATATAAAGCTCTATATCCGGAAATCCGTTATAGTCGGGAAATTTGAGCTGATCAGCCAGTTCGCGCAATTTTTCGACTTTACCCATCCTTAAGACACCTCAATACATGATTGCATATATTATAGCGCGCTTGGGATAATAATGCAAGTATGATATATTTAGTTGACATATCGTATATAAGATAATATAATAATGATAACCATATTACGCGATTATCAGGAGGCGTATTTTTAAATGAGCAGGATTTGTCTTTTCGGAGACTCGATTTCGAAGGGCGTCGTCATTGATGAAATCAGAAACAGGTACACAATGACAAAGGATTGCTTTGCCAACTTGCTGTCCGCGGGTGATGCCGCGCTCGACATGACGAATTATTCGATGCTCGGCTGTACGATTATGAAGGGCAAGAGCATGATTGAAAGGCACATTAAGGACGTTCAAAATTCAGAAATTATTGCTCTTGAGTATGGCGGAAATGACAGTGATCATTTGTGGGAAGAAGTTGCGCAGGACCCTCTGGGGGAGCATCTGCCCAAGACGCCGATTGCTGAGTTTGAGCGTATTTATCGCGCAATTATAGACGAACTGAACATGATGGGGAAGAAAATCGTGATGCTGAATCTTCCGCCGATTGACGAACACAAGTATTTTAATTGGATCAGCAGGGGACTTGATAAAGAAAAAATCCTGCAATGGCTCGGCGGCAGTGATGAGTTCATTTATAAGTGGCATGAGGCATATAATGTGCAGGTTTGCAATATCGCTTCTGAGTATAATGTTCCGCTCCTCGATATAAGATCAGCTTTTCTCGGCAGAAGAGATTATTCTGACTTTCTTTGTAACGACGGCATACATCCGAATGAGAAAGGGCACGAGCTTATTGCTGAGGTAATTTCCGGAGCGCTGCCAAATCTGGAGCAGCAGATTATCAAAAAAACGCTCCTTGACAAAGGCGCGTAATCGATATATTTCGGTTGACATATCTATAAAAATGTAGTAAATTATAGTGCGGCTCATCACTTAGCTGCACTATAATTCAATATATGGAAGAGTATCGAAGTGGTCATAACGGCCCTGACTCGAAATCATGTAAAAGTCATCTGAAAAACTGAATAATCCATACGGAGAGGTATCGAAGTGGTCATAACGGGGCTGACTCGAAAACGGCCGGGAGTTTTGGTAAGGTCACGCTAAAAAAGCTAGGAATATCAAGGGCTTCCGGGTTTGGGAAATTGAATATTTTACTCAGCATCTCTCCATCACATCTCTCCGATTTCCAGAAGTCGTTCAGAGTATGATGTCGCGATAAATTATGGAAGAGTATCGAAGTGGTCATAACGGCCCTGACTCGAAATCAGGTAGACGGCAACGTCTCGTGGGTTCGAATCCCACCTCTTCCGCCAAAAGGAAAAAGTCAGCAATCTCAAGGGCTTGCGGGCTTTTTTCTTTATTTATTGCCGTCCCCCAAATTAGCCTTTTTCGGCTTATTTTCTCTGCATCTCTCCTAAATTAGGAGAGATGTAAAATTAACAAAATTCCTTGAATTATCAAGGCTTTGCGCCTAAATCAAGCCCCGAGAGCAGAGCGTCGGCAGAAGATATTTTTGAACTGTAGTCTAAATGCGCGTAAATATTGGCTGTAGTAGAAAAATCGCTGTGCCCCAGCCACTCCTGGATCTGTTTCATTGGGACATTGTTGGCAAGCAACAGACTTGCGCAGGTGTGCCTAAGGTCATGGAAGCGGATCACGCGGAAACCGTTTGACTGCAAAAAATTCCTGAATCCTTCCGTAACGTAATCAGGCTTGATTAGATCGCCGATTTCATTGACGCAGACATATTCTAGATAGCTCTTGTTGTAGGCACGCCCGCAAAGCTTTTTATTTATTTTCTGCTCATCCTGTAGCCTCAAAAGCCGCTCACGCACAAATGGAGCAAGAGGCAGGGTTCGTCTGCTGGACTTCGTCTTTGTTGTGTCTGAAGCGTAGATCACATCTTTGACATCAATTGTACAGCTGGTTACTGTGTGCTGAATTGTTATAGTGTTCCGTTCAAAGTCAATGGCATTCCACTTGAGACCGATTACTTCACTTCTGCGTAGTCCGTAGAATGCACCAAACATAATCGGAATCTCCAGTAAGGTGCCCTTGGATGCAGCAAACAGTTTTTTTACTTCCTCGGCATCGTAAAAGCTTCCTACGAACTTTTCCTTTTTCGGACGTTCAACCTTGTCTGCGGGATTGCTCGGAATCAGATCGGTTCTGACCGCATATTTTAATGCCTTATGGATATTTGCATGATAATGAATGACCGAAGAGGCACTGACATGATTAAGCTTTTCAAGATAGAAATCCTGAATATCACTTGCCTTAAGCTCCTTAAGCGTGATCTTTCGCTCCGCAAAATAGGGGACGATAGAAGAGTTAATCATTTGCGAGTAAGAGGCATATGTAGGAACAGCAACAGAAGTTTTAATAATATTTAGCCACTTCACCAAGTAATCTGAAAAGAGTATATCATCCTTTTTAATATCGCGACTTTTTTCAAGTTCTTCCTCAAAAGAACGTCTTTTTGAAGCGAGCATTTCTTCTGCACGCTTCTTATTACCCTTTACTGACAGGCCTGTTGTAATCCATTTTGCCTTTCGCTTTCCACTTTCGTCGGTATAATTCAATACTATGTGATAGATGCCATTTTTTTCGCTCAGATGTCCTGCTACCATTTATTAATGCCTCCTTTATATGTTGCAAAAACACCTACCGTCAACTGGCCCTATGGGCATACTGAGGGTATTTTTCTTTGAAATATCAGTGCGAGTATCGAGTAGAATTTCATCTGTTATCTTGATCAAATCATTCTCTGTTCTTACAATTTCAGAACTATCATTGGTACCGATCCCGTTAGAGCTATTCAAGCTAATGATTTCTCCCATGTTCATTTCTCCATATCTAATTGAAGTTCGAGATGTTTTTTGACAGACTTGACTTTTTGACTTGTTCCCAAACGTGAGATTTGAAAAACTTAGCCCTAATATTCTGTCAAAAAAGAATCTGTCAAATGGTATTTACCGTATTGCTACTACAGCGTATAATATCACAATCCAACCGCCCGAAATATGCGTCTAGCTTAGCATCGCAGATTTTTTCAATCTCAGACTTTTCTGCGTCACTCAAATGTTTCCAAACAGATTCATCAATTTGGATAATTCCAAGTGTTTTAGCGTGGCGCATCATCTGCATGTCTTCAAAGCGTTTAAAGGGGTTTGAAAGAATATTGCGTTCCACTTCATTATTTGTGTAGTCGTTTTTGAAATAGATGCTGTCGGATTTCTCCGGTAATACTCCAGAACAACGACGATTCTCATAAAACTCTCGAAAATAAGTAACTATATCTGATAATTTAATCCTGCCTTTATTATCAGAATATCTAAATACAGCACGAATGAATAATGGTTTATACGAATGATCCATTAACATCCTTCTAATCATGTCCATAAAGAGATCATGCTTGTTCTCTTCTGTAATAATAGTCCATCCAAAGATTTCTGAATATTCCTGTACTCTTGATTTATGGAAAAAATGAAAAGCTCGATTCTCAGAAAACTTTACTTCCATATCCGGAACTATTTTCCCACGCCTTATGTACTCTTCGATTGTTTGAGTTTTTTGAACAGAAAGGTGCCTAATTAGTTCCTGCTGACTCAACATATCCTTAGCTTCTTCTTGCCAGTTAAATATGTTAACTAGCTCAAAATCAAGTACACTTATCGGCCAATCAATCAGAGCATCCGGCTTTTCACCTCTGGCGTACAGGCCGTCCTCGACTTCCCGCTGCCCTTTTGGAGCTAGTGCCAAGCCTCCCGCGTGATAATCTTTGAGTTGAAATAAGCGGTGTAGGGACTGCGGCATATTGTATTGGCTGGCGTTATCCACAAAGTCGAACACCATCAGGCAGTCCTTGCCATCTGAAAGACGCATGCCGCGGCCGAGCTGTTGGGTGTAGAGAACCTTCGACATGGTTGGCCGCGCCATGAACAGTACTTCCATCTGTGGGCAGTCCCAGCCCTCGTTGAGCAGGTCGCAGGCGCATAAGACCTTGATCTCACCTGAGGCAAACTTCACAAGATGCTCCTGCCGTTCAGAGCTCTTCATGCCACCGGAGACGGCGCTGGCAGCAATACCTGCCTCAGCAAAAAGCTCCGAAATAACCTCGGCGTGCCTCACGCTAGCGCAGAATACCACCGTGCGGCGGTTCTTCACATATTGCAGCCAGGTGTCCACGATGAGCTTGTTGCGCTCAGGGACGTAGATCTTGCTCTCCAAATCTCGGATGTTATACTGAACGCTGTTGAAGCGCACTTTTGTCAAATCAATGTTGGTATGTATGCGAATACAGCGTACGGGAACAAGCTCTCCAATCTCCACGGCGGTCTGAATGTCCAGCTTGTGCGCTGTGTTTTTGAAGATATCGAGGATGACAGTGTTGTCATCTGTTCGCTCTGGCGTTGCAGTCAGCCCCAGTGTGAACTTAGTCTTAAACCATGCCAGTACCTTTTGATAGGTGTCAGCAGAGGCGTGATGCGCCTCGTCGATAATGAGATAATCGAAAGCATCGTCGCGGAACTTGTCCAGATTGAGTGCAACACTCTGAATACTGCCGCAAACCACATGAGCGTCCAGCTCTTTGATGGAATCCACATAACGGCCGACCGAGACCTCTGGCCAAAGCGTCTCAAACGTCTCGGCT
>JASDTK010000165.1:0-11955 GCA_041891555.1 Oscillospiraceae bacterium | reverse complement strand
CGTGGGTATGCGCGAGGAACAGTGTCCGGCCGCCGCAGGCTTTGGCATCCATGACAGCGGTTACCGTTTTTCCCGTGCCTGTGGCGTGATATAGCAGCGCTATTGTTTCATGCTTTTCGCGCATTGCGGTCAGCACCGCCAGCGCTTCGGTCTGGTGTGCTTTGAGATGCAGGCTTTCGGCGCTGATGGAATGCCCACGTTGCATAGGCAGATAGTCTTCGATTTCCTTGAACTGTGGGTGATTGCCCAGAAAAACGCGCAACTCGTCCTTGACGGTCTCAGGCTGCGTCTGCATCTGCCGCACTGACCAGCGATATACGTCCCAGCCCATATGTATCATGCTATTCTGCTTGAGCAGATCGTCCCAAAACTTGCCGGAGGAAATCAGTTTTGGATTGTGGGAAGCTTCATCATCGATCTCGAAGGCGATGCGCCGCGCACCGTTTTCCAGCACAAAGTCAGCAAAGCGGTTGTTTTGGTAGATGTCGAAAAACGGGTACTGCGAATACAGATACCCGGCCTTTTCAGCGCCAAAGGTATCTGAGAACAGGTCTATGAATAAATCTTCCGCGGCACTGCCGGAAGCCGCATGATAGGCTGGCATGGCGACACCTCACTTTGAATTAAATGACACGGTTATCCCCAGAATAGGAATCGATTTTATCTAATACTATTTTGACATATTTCTGCGCTGCAGATTCCTCTGCATACCACATATTACTTTGACCGAAGCCAATGCCATCAGTTTTCTTTCTTGGGGAAAGCCAGAGGGCGCTCATAATTTCATTTCGGGGCAGGAATACACAGTCTTGGGTAAGTGCTTCAACGTTATGAACATATCCGAATTCAGGTAAACCTCTTCCCTGAAATCTTGAGGGGGAAAGCTCAATAACATCTCGATAGACTTTTGCATTCTTATACCAGCCGATGATAGTAGAATGGTTCAATTCTTCTACGTATGCGCACCATATGACAGTAACATTATCCACATAGATGTTGCTGTTATAGGTTTTATCAATTCTCGTTAGGTCCACTTTTCGTTGTTTTCCGCCATTATCGTAACCGCCTTTTGTAAATCCGGGCTCAAAAAAGCCCCAGCATTCATTTTTGCCGTTAACATACATGGGCTGAAAATTATATTTTTCTCCGGCATCATTGTTTTCCCTGACATAACGAAAATGGCCGCCGATATCTCCGTCATAGCAATAGGAGATATTTACAAAAAGGAACCGGCGCTTACTCATCTCTTTTCCTCCACAACCTCTTTCAAGAGAATTTTCTTCTCAAATCCGCCGCGCTTGTCGGCTTTTTCTTTGCGTACTTTTTCGAGTTCCTCGATCGAACTTCCGCGTGCGGCAGCGCAGGCATAGATCACTTCTAAAAGATCGGCAAGTTCTTCGAGATTCTGATCCTTATAATATTCTAATAGTTCCTCATCCAATTTGGCGTCCAACATTTTTAGATAATCCGCATCGGAAAGGGTTTCCGTCACATAGATTTTCCCAGAGGCTTGGATTATCTCGGGGATTCTGTCGCGAACAAGTTTATGGTATTTTTTAACCTTTTCCAGCTTGTCCAGAATGATGGTATCTGCAGGGCAAAAGTCGTATTGCGGTATTTCATCCGTTGTTATCCAGCGGATATCGTTATGTTCCAGCATCTGCGGTGTACCTTCAGCGATTGTACAGTTAAACAGTGTCAGATGGATCGTAATATCCGGGTATTCGTGTACGACCTCAGTAAAAACAGTGGAAGGGGAGACCGTAATAGTGAGTTCCTCCTGGCACTCGCGGACAAGCGCCTGCTCTTTTGTTTCGCCTGGCTCCACCTTGCCGCCGACGAATTCCCAAAGAAGCCCGCGAGCTTTGTTTGCCGGCCGCTGGCAGATCATAAATTTATCCTTGTCCCATATCAGGGCTGCAACAACTTCTATCATGTATTAATTACCCAGTTCACAAAGTTAGTTCTCGTATCACGCGTATTAATTTTCGTATTGTAATACCAATCGTTGCAAACGATATATCTTTTACCGAAAGCACTGACTGGCTGCGGATAGTAGCGGCGGTTTCCACAGTGATCTAGAAAATCATTCCTTGGAATAGAGCCGCAAAACGAGACTTCCTGTAGGATGGCATAATTCATTTCAAACCGGCGTTTGCAAAAATCTTGGTCCTTTAGTTTCTCTATATCTGCTTTTCGTCGTCCGTTAATTAAAATCTCCAAACATTGATAGATAAAATCTTTGTTTTTTAATGACAATAATTGATCTCTCATTTTTATCCCACCACCAGTTAATTTGTCTTCTTCAAGTATAATGCCGGAATCGGACGATGTAGCTTCCAAGTAATACTCATAACAAGATTTTTTATTAAAGGTAGTTGCTCCACTGTTACACATATGCCCTTCATGTTTTTAAAAATTAATCTTCTAAGCTACACCGCTCAGAAGGGAATAGAATTGCTGCCGCAATTCTAAGTGAGTTTTCTGCTAACTTCCACAATATTGCAGCGGTAGTATACAGGTAGTCTCTTTAATCAATAATCTTTTGTTGCGTAATGATGAGCGCCAAAAGCTATATGTGATATTCTATCTTTATTGTTGAACTGTGTCCGCTCGGTGTGGTATGTAATACCATATCGTCGGGGCGCATTAATTTATACATGGCGTTACACACAGACGGCATTTTATTTACAAGCTCCATTTCTCGGTGGATATCTCCTGAGACCAAGATGCAAGTGGATTGTCCTCTAAGACGTGCTTGATCTAGCAAATTTTGAATAAAGCTTCTGATATCTGAAGCACTTGCTTGGCGATATATCAAAGGAACGGGCTCGTCTTGCGTCCTTTGAACATTTAATGGTACATTTTCGTGGGTTTCAATGAGCTGGCCTTTTACAAACTGTAGTTCATCCGTGGTTATAGGTATAGCGTCTAGGCCTTTCTTCAGCCACATTCCACTGTTACGGATTTGTGCTTCAGTACTGCTGTTTCCGAGCCAGCTGGCACTGGCTTTAAAATCCGGTGCATGGTTAAGCGTAGAAATAATCGCTTCTTCAAGCCGCAAACGTTGCGTACAATCATCAACACGGAATACAGCAAAACTGGTATTCTGCCTTAGGTATGTACTTACACGCCTTTCAATATCTGCTTGTATATCTCGGATAACAAAATGAGCGTTTTCCGGCTTTGAAGTATCAAGCTTCCATATCGGAAGATAGGGGTCCACGGCCTTGTTCAGTAGAGCTATCCCAATGTTCTTTCTGAAAATGCTGTCATCTTTGTTTTCTTTTATATAATGATCCAAGAGGCGCCTTTTAAGGCGATCCGGAGAAGTATGTGTGCCGACACGCACAATTCTATCATATGCTCCATAAGTTTCGCCTTTTTCGAAGACAACGTATATCCCATTTGCAAATGGGATGTTGTTGATTTCAAACGCATTATAACGCTTTGCCGAATTAAAAATGCTGTGTAGTTCAATGCAATCGGCATTTGATTTGCTGTTCTGATGGACTACATTTGGGATTGAATCAGTATTTCCTTGATAGCTTCGAAGCCATCTTTCAAGGGTTGACATCCTTTGTCCCATTGATAGATGTTCAAGAGGGAGACTGTAATGCTTCAAAGTCGGAAGCAAGGTTTCATAGTAATCCTTACCGGTCAATATAATGAACTCATCATTTTCAATGTCACATTTCGGACTCATCTGCTTAATAACATACTGCGCCCAATCTTCGCGACGATTATGCGTGAGCTGTTTCAGCGTGAATTCATATGGAGAGATGTGGTCATTTTCCTCAAGCAATCCGTACTTTGCAGACAGTATAAAGACTTTTTCGGCGGTCTTCTTGGCGTAAGCGTATGACAGAGAAAATAGATGACTTGGCGAATACATTTCTGCCGCAGCACATGGATATTTCTGTTTGCTCTTACTGCATGACACTAATGCAATTTTCACTGTTTAATCCTCCGGCGATAATAATCTGGCTGGCCATTTGTAATATTTCAAAATTGAGAAAGCCTTGAGAAGTGCTGTGACCATGGGCTTTTAAGCATTTCTTGTATACTGGTTTGAATAATGTGTGTATGCTCAGGCTGAGACAGAATTATATAGTCTCTGGTAGTTCCACGAGAGAAGCGCAACCCCAGCATATCAGCTTTGCTGAGAGAGTAGAAAGAGAGCAACTCTTTGAATCGCGAGAAATATATTTCATCCGGTTCATGACTTCGATGATTATAAAAAATTATACTATGGCCAGCGGCGTAGTAATCCTCAATTTCAGAACGAAAAACGTATTTGAAGTGGTTCGCGGGCGATAAGCTTTTGACTTCTAGACCATTATCCGGGTCAAGAAAAACCATGTCCGTTTTTCTCAATTGCAGTAGGGCCTGTTGATGCCATGCAGCTCTGTCCTTGATATTTTTCGGGACAACACCATTGAAATAAACGCAGCCTGGTATGAGGACCAGCTCCTCCATAGTCCGAACGGAGCGTTGATTTCCATATACCAAATAACCCAGTTCTCCGCGAAGCTCCGGATCGCAGGCGTCATAAATTGGATTTGTCAGATAGGAAATATGCTTTCCGTCGTTATTATGGTCTTCATCTTCGGACAGATACCAATTTATTCCGAGCTTCAAGCCGGAGTGCGCCGAGATACGCAGCAATCCCAGTTTTCCAAAATCGCCGACATCTCCGGCATAACGGTTTTGCATCGTGTAGCCTCCTTGAGATTACTTGTCTGTGAAAAAAGCTTGCTTCTGATATTGCCCATTAATCGCGCTGATGTGCCGACGCATTTCGTCAACCACGTCATCGGGTGCCGTGATAACAGCGTCCGATCCAAACCCGCTAGTCCATCCAAAAAACTGTGGGCTCACGACAACATCAACCGACACAGTGAAATGATCTTCTCCGTCAGGGACAATGAAAACATCTTTCCCAAATCTGTCAAGGATAGCACCTACCAGGTGATTTGCAACCCTTAGTCGAACAGTCTGTTCCTTACCGGAGAACATGCCGAACACTTTTTTAGCGTAGGTGCCCATATCTAAAGATTCAAAATGTTCTTTACCGTTGCGCTCCTCGCCGGTTATCGAGATATCCGTCATCTTGTCCACACGGTAGTGCTTTATGATTTCGGCATCCGAATCATAGGCAACCAAGTAATAGTTCTCATCATCCCATGTAAGCGCATAGGGGCTTACTTCGTAGAAGCCCCCATCCTTGCGGAATGCACGCTCTTTCGCGATCGTGTATTCAAAGTAACGGAATCGGATTTTCCTGTTATGGGCGATCCCGTTATGAATCTCATCCACGTTGTAATAAATGGACTCGTTCATGCTTTTAATTCGATTTGTGACATAGACCTGACGATTGAGCAGCTGTGCCTCATAAATGCTGGCCATTTCCTCAATCTTTTTGATTAAAGAGCCGGTTTTCTTGTATGTAATAAATTTGGAGGACTGGACGCTGTCAACGAGGAGTTTCAGCTCCGGAAGTTCAAAATGCCGGCTGCCGACATAATAATTGCCCGACTCCTGGATAATATCCATGCCATATGTCCTGAGGAGTTCGATGTCGGAATAGATACTTTTGCGTTCTGCAGGGATATCGTTTTGCTCAAGATAGGCAAGAATTTGCTTCATTGTTACGGGATGCTGTTCATCAGTACTCCGAAGCAGGTAATCGCGCAGATATAGCAGCTTTAGCTTTTGTCGCTCTGATCGTGCCATAATTAAAAACCTCGCTTACATATGTTAGTTTTCGGGGTCGTTGTAGGGCGTATCCTCCACACCTTTGGATTTGAGGCTTGTCACTAGGCGGTCAAGACGATGACGAACAAGCCACTTCAGCCAATTGATACCGCCAAACCATTTGACCAAGGTAGGACTGATTGTATAGTAGCATCGTACATACGCACGACCAAGTGCTGTCTGCTTGAGCTGGTAGTCGCGTAACCGGCGCAGTGCCCATACTTCCGGACAGTCATAAGACCCATATACTGCGGTTGCAATGTAGTAGCCGTCTTTTTTTGAGTCACTTCCGCCACTCATCATTGATCCAAAAACAGAACCGGCACCAAACCCGTTATCAAAATCCTTGCCCATATGTTTGCGCTCCCTCCGTTACTGAAGCTTATTTTAGCTCTCGTTTAGCTCTGGTTAGCTCTGGTTAGCTCTGGTTTAAGCGTAACAAAGGGGGTGTACGATACTAAGGACAACGTCAGAATACCACAATTTATTAATATAACAATGAAAATTATAGAATTATGCATACTATAATTGCTTTTTGATGTCCTTTTTAGTGCTTTTTGTCAAGCCGTGTTGCTAAAGCATGGTCAAACACATGGTCAAACCGAAAAACGGTCCGGATTATTGGACAGCCTTTTCTGCATGATGTAGGTGTAATTAAAAGCACCGTATGGAGGGAGTCCGCATCATGGAAAATTACTTTGTCACGATCACCGGCATGAACCACTATCTTGGCATGAACCCATATAAGGTCAACCGTCTTGTTAAACTGGTCAAGGAGCCTGATAATCCACACGACCCGGAAGCTATTCGCGTTGAGCTTCCGTTCATCGACACGATTGGCTATGTGGCTAACAGCGTGGGGACCGTTTTCGCTGGCACTTACAGCGCCGGCAGGCTCTATGACAAGTTTGAAGACTACGCATATGCGCAGGTGATGTTTATCACTCATTCCAGCGTTATCGCAATTGTAGTGCCGAAAGATGAAGTCGAGAAAAAAGACGCGCCGGATATGGATTCAAACACAATGCAAGCCGAACCAAGAGCCTTTGGTACAACAAAAGCCAAAATTGGATTCTAAGATAGCCTAAAGTACTCAACCCGTGATATTACTTATGCCGATAGTGCAATACGATATTGACAAATGTATTACAATCGTGATATGTGTATTGCGAGGAGGCGAGCAAATTATGGCTAAGACGTCGAAAAGTCTAAGAATTGACGAGAAAATTACGAATCTGATTGAAGACTACTACAATTTTATGAACACGACCTTTGAGAACAATTTAACCTTCAGCAAATTGGTGTCAAATGCACTTGTGGAGTATATGTTAAATGAGACTGAACAGTGGGAACATATCATGGAAAGCAAATCTGTGGTCAAACCGCTTAAAAACGGAAAGCTTCAGAGGTACGAATTCACGGACGAACAATTGGGAAAAATCCGTGAACTTCATGAAAGCGCAACCGATCTTTATGCAGTTTATCAAAACGAATAGAAAATGAAAAATCAGCCGGCTCGGAGGAGGTGCTCAGATGCCCGAGAGTGAAATCAGCATTAAAAAGCGAAGTCGCAACCATATTTACTTTGGAGTATCCAAAGAATCTGGAGAGGTTTTATCTATTGACCAGGTTCCGAGCGGATTAACTTGCAACTGCGTCTGCGCTGCTTGTGGGGTGGCATTGGAAGCACGCAAAGGTACGCAGCGTATCCATCACTTCGCGCACGTTTCCAACTATGAGTGCCTGTATTCAAATGAAGTATCCCTATATATGATTGCAGTCGATTTTCTGAAAGATGAGAAAAAAAATATCCTGCCGCCGGTTATGGTCTCATTTCCCTCGAAAGCCACTGAGAAAGCGGAAGACGCTAGGCTAATTGTTATTGATGATATTGAGTACTCTTGTCCACCAGAAGCCTACCCTCCTATTGTGATTTTAACAGTGCACGGATATCATATGCGGCTCATTTTGAATTTTGGACATTATTTCGATAAAACTGATTTGTCAAGATTTGAGATTGAGTCACGTGAGCATGAGTGGGCGTGTCTGTGCATGGATCTACCGGCAATCCAGAATAAATCGGCATTTGACATTGCAATTCTTAAAAAAAGGCTTGTGGAAGATACAGACCATAAGTATT
Organism: Oscillospiraceae bacterium; assembly: GCA_041891555.1. Lineage (GTDB taxonomy): Bacteria > Bacillota > Clostridia > Oscillospirales > Oscillospiraceae > UBA2658. The sequence continues at coordinate 4,058 of JASDTK010000165.1, read as the reverse complement.
GGCTGCGGAACCGAAATAGCGAGCGTTGGCTCAAACGGTATGAGGCCTCTGCGTTTAAACCAAAAGAACACGGGATGGGATATCTATGTCCGATTCACATTGGGTTTTATAAGGGGCAATACTCGGCACGGTGGGTAGATTGCAGCAATTGCGAATTCAATATTGCGGAAACTCCCGCTTGCCTGTGCCTTGCAAAAAGTGGCATCAGCCAGATCAGCGATTTTCAAAGACCCAAAGAAGAACTTCAGGCGAGAATTGAACGCTTGAGAATGGAAAACGAGCGAGCGATCCGTGAATCGCAGGAACGCCTGAGACAAACAGAAACGAAAAGCCGCAGGTATCCTGCGGTAAAAACTTACACACAGCAGCGACCCAATGCGAATACCCCAGTAATTCCTCCTTTAACCAACGAAGAGAAGAGAGAAGCCGGGTACAAAGAAATTTGCGATTCATTTAGTCCGGACAGCCAGGAGCAAACGCTTGACAGCTTTGGACAACGATGGTTACAGTGTCGAGAGTGCGGAAGGCTTTTCCCCTCAAGCGAGATGCAGGATTATGGTGGGGTGAACAACATGAATCGAGGACTTTGTGTTAGCTGTTCAAGACGGAAGTGAGAATTGCGGTTTTTGCCTTGAATATCTGTGAATAGTTTGACTTTTACAACGAAGGAAAGAGGTTAAATCATGTACATTAGAGATATGAGCATCGGCGACCAGCTCGAAGGATTTCTTCTGCTGCAGGACGCGTATGAAAAAACAACGATGGGTGGGAAACCGTTTCTGAGTATGGTCTTGTCTGACTGTACAGGGACGATTGACGCACAGATTTGGGATTATACCGAACCTGTAACGCCGAAGGATACCGGGGCTGTGGTGAAAATCCGCGGAACCGTATCCGAGTTTAAGGGCACATTGCAGATTACGGTAGATCGTTTGCGCCTTGCCGATTCTAATGACCAATACAGTATCAGCGATTTGGTGCCCACGGCGCCGATTGATGTCGAGGCAGCCTGGCAGAAGCTGCTGGAAATCGTTGATACAATAAAGGATCAGGATTATGCGGCTATCTGCAATGAAATGCTGAGTCGGTACGGCGAGAAGGTTAAAAGTATTCCCGCAGCCAAAAGTGTCCACCACAGTTTTCTGAACGGGCTTTTGATGCACACAACATATATGCTTCAGACTGCTGATTTTTTGGCCGGTATGTATGAGTCGGTCATTGATCGCAGTCTGCTGATTGCAGGGACTCTGCTCCACGATTTTGCAAAGTGCGAAGAGTTCACAACGTCGCCACTGGGGCTTGTCACGGATTATTCCGTAAAAGGTGTGCTCTTGGGACATCTCGTCATGGGCACTCATGAAGTAGCTAATGTCGCAGCCTCGCTGAATGTACCGGAGGAAAAATCGGTACTTCTTCAGCACCTCATTCTGTCGCACCACGGAGAACCGGAGTTCGGTGCAGCAGTCCGTCCAATGTGTGCCGAGGGTGAGCTGCTATCATTTATAGACATGATTGACAGCCGAATGGAAATCTACTGCGAAGCACTGGCGCAAGTCCCCACCGGAGAATTTAGCAAGAGAATCTTTGCGCTTGATCGAAGGGTATACCACCATAATTAGTGATAAACAATTATATTACGGCATTTTTATCAATCTTGTGAATATGTCGCTAGCAGTTGAACAGTACGAGGTGCGGTCATTTAGCCGCACCTCGTAAGATTTTCAGTTCTGTGCCGTTTTAAGCATTTGACGGTATTGTTCTTTTACTGTGACAGGTCCCGTTATCAAGCGTTCTTTTCCGGTCATGGTTTTTCTCGCTTCAAGAAACGGCTGGCGCGGTATCAGCATTAATTAACTTCACACCACGAATTGAAGAAAAGCAGGAAAATATGCTTTGCTTCTCTTCGCCATTGGCATTATATCGCTTTGCGCTCGCTGAGACAAACACTTGTTTCCTTGCCCGTGTGATTCCTACATAGAACACCGACAACTCATCCAATACTGCTTCTTTGAAATCCACCGGGAGCGGGCTCGGTAATTGACACCGGCACTTGATTGCAGCAGAAAACTTATTAGGGCAGTCATTGCAGATGAATCCGGGGAATACCCAGCGCTCGAGATCTGCAAGAAACACATAATCCCATTCCAGCCCCTTTGCGCCATGGACAGTGGAGAGAATCACTTGTGCATCCACATACTCCATCGCTTGTTTGATTTGCCTGTTTTCGAATATGTCTAAGAGCAAGTCGTATTTATCCTCGGAAAGAAGGTCAGCGTAATCCGCAGACGCCTTTTCTACAAGTGCGTCAAGCAATCGTAGCAAAGAATCGATAGTTTTTCCGCTCACAGAAGCATATGCGGTTTTTACGCTTTCGGAAAACGTCTGTAACGCCTTATGCGTGATGGCCTTTGATTTGCCAAACTTCTTGACGAACATATCTTGGCATTTGATATGGAAATCTACATACTCGGGGTCATCATCCGTGAACATACCATAAAAATATGGCACACCACAAGTTGTGAGTTCTTCCTCGACGATTTCAGCATTCCTCCCGCGCACCCGGAAAAGAATCGTTACCTTTTCCGTACTGTCGGCAATCAGGCTCTGCACTTTCGCAACAACCTTTTGCGCTTCCTCTTGCTGGGTACTACCCCAAAATGCGGGTAGACGAGCAATATTGGAATCGGCAATCGCCGGTGCGAAGACGGCTTCGGCGTTTTCTCGGATATTCTTGTCCAGTTTAAGCATTTCAGGATTATTTCGAAACCGGTAGTTCTTTGATAATGCCACATGGGTCATGTTGTATTGCCTAGCGACCATACCCATGATGTCAGGTAAGGCACCGATAAAGCCATAAATCCGTTGGAGTGGATCGCCAAGAAAAACCAATTGCGTGCGGTCGCTGACAATAATTGATTCGAGCAGTTTCCATGCAATGCAGTTGGTGTCTTGGAACTCATCGACGACGATAAGAGGGTAATAGCTCTGATAGAACTTCCGCACCTCGGGAAAGCGGTCAAAAATTTCCAACACAAATAGAATTACAGCATTGTGAGTGATGTACTCCAGAGGCAGCAGCTTTTTAATGATGATTTCGTTATAGTCGCGAATGGCTGACGCATCTGGTACTCGGGATTCCTTAATAGATGTTTCCATAGCAATTAACTGTTCTGTTTCCGTTGGTGTCAGTGCTGTACTCAATTCGTGACGCTCACCGATTTTACTGTCCTCAACTGCCTTGAAAAGGTTAATATCCTTCCGCAAAGCATCGGCGATGAGGTAGCCGTACTTTTTAAGTATGCCCTTGCAGAATCCGTGGTAATTCGTAACGGTGACTTTCTCGCCTAAAACTACCGGGCTGTTTTGTACACCGAGCAGGGTAGGTAGTTTTTCTGCCACATCTCGCTTGACCTTCAAAGCGGCATTGACACTGAACGTCAACCCTAGAATACGCTTGGGGTTGGGAATGCTGTCGGAGGCAAACAGGTACGCAATTCGGCTGATCATCGTGGTTGTCTTGCCGTAGCCGGCCGGGGCTTCCACGATCAAGCGCGGGCTATCGGAGAAGATGACTTCGAGCTGCCGCTCATCGCCTTCATGTAGCCTTTCAATCTTCGCCATGATATTCTCAAGATTGGCGTTAGGCACGGGTAGATACCTCCTTTGCCTTTCTTATCGCATCGGCGTAACAGGATGGGATGAGATCAGCGGTAAGCGTATCTCCAATAATCCGCCCAAGGAGGACGCCTTTCTTTGCCATAAACCAGGCCGAGTACAGACGACAAAAATCATAAGCGTTATCGTCAGCCACATCGGAGAGTAGCTTGGGTGGGAAAGCGCTTCTATCTTTGACTTTCTGTGTGCGTCCGCAACTTTCGCATGTTTCTTCTGTGCATAAATCAATACCAAATTTTTTAAAGAGGAGTAAAATAATTTCACAATCCGAATCTGTATTAAAATCAAATTTTTTATTTAATTTATCTAATTTTATTTGTTCGTGATTATATATTTCACCATTTACACTTAAAACATAATTTTCATTATCAGCGTAGATAGGT
>JASDTK010000164.1:0-2987 GCA_041891555.1 Oscillospiraceae bacterium | reverse complement strand
AACCTCGTTTTCCAGTATGCCGCCGCAGAACTCGATTATCCTTGCTGAGGCCATATTATCCCAATTGCAGGTAACAAGAACTTTTCTCACGCCAAGCTCCGCCATTTTCTCTAGCGCAAGCTGAAGCTGCTTCTTGCCGTAGCCCTTTCTTCTCTCGTCGGGCCTAATAGAATAGCCTATATGCCCGCCTGCGCGCAGAAGAAAGTCATTCAGCTCATGCCGCAGATTTACCATGCCCAGTATCTTATGGCGCTCGTCGTCCACCAGCAAATACTGGCTGCCCTCAACGAATCCCAGTTTAGGGTCGAGATTGTTTTTATCTGCAAAGGAGTTCAGAAATTTCAGCCACTCGTCAAGGGTGGTGTAATTCTGCAGAAAACCGCATCCGTCCATGTCTGCGTTGCCGGCGGCAATCATTTCTTCCTTGTATCTGAATATGTCTTCTTCGTATTCCCGACAGGGCTTAAGAAGTAAAATCATAAATATATCTCCTCAATTACGCCGTAATGTCGGCTTTTGCTGCCTTGATGTATCCGATAAGGTCGTCCGGTGCAACAACAATCTGCTCTCCGCGAAGCCCCGCGCTCACCGCTAACACCTCGAAAAGCTCCGCGGTTTCGTCAATATAGGTGGGGTACTGCTTTTTCATTCCGATTGGAGAGCACCCACCCCGCATATATCCGGTCAAATCGAGAAGCTCCTTTACATGGGTCATCTCGATTTTCTTGTTGCCCGAAGCAGACGCGGCCTTGCGCAAATCCAGCTCGCAGCAGACGGGTATGCAAAAAACAACGATTCCCGTTTTGTCTCCTCTCGTCACAAGAGTTTTGAACACCTGCTCGGGCGGCATACCAATCATCTCGGCGGCATGTGTCCCGGAAAGGTCGCTTTCGTCGTATTCATATTCAGTTGTTTTATAAGTGATACCTGCTGCGTCCAGAAGCCGCATCGCGTTTGTTCTAGTCATGGTTTGTTCCCTTCGGTTTTCGTTATACACGCTCTATTATACAAAATCCGTCTGATATTGCAAGCATCAGGCAAAGCAAAGACTTGCCCGCAGACTTATATGATGTTACAATGAGCCATATACTAACTTCAGCAAAAAGGAGGGCGGCTATTGAAGAACACAAAAAACGACACCGTCTTTAAGGTCAAGGAGGATGGAAAACTGCTGGAAACCGTCCGTAAGGAACTGCCGAAACTTCCCTCCGGCAAGGCAAAGTCATGTTTGGAGCACCGCATGATTTCCGTAGACGGCATCATAACTAGCAAATTCGACTACCCCGTGAGAAGCGGCCAGACGGTTAAAATATCGCAGTCGGAGGTGAGCTCATACTCCTCGCCGCTTCCGATTATATACGAAGACGACTATCTGCTGGCGGTCAATAAGCCAGCCGGACTTTTGTCCGTTGCAACTGAGCTTGAGAAGGAAAACACGGCGATACACCTCCTGCGGGACTGCGGCATAGACCCGCTCTATGTAGTCCACCGCCTTGACCGTGACACCTCCGGCGTTCTGCTTTTTTCAAAGAGCGCCGAGCTGCGCGACAGTATGCAGAATTCCTGGGACGAGCTTGTCACTAAAAGGGAGTACATCGCAATCTGCGAGGGTGTTTTTGCCGAGAAAAAGGGGCGGCGCGAAAGCCTGCTGCGTGAAACGGAAAACCACATGGTCTATTCGGCGTCCTACGGCGAGGGCAAGCTCGCAATCACGAATTATGAGGTAATCAAGGAAAATGCCCGTTATTCCTATCTGCGCGTACTGATTGAAACAGGGCGCAAAAACCAGATTCGCGTCCACATGAAGGAGCTAGGTCACCCCATAGTCGGCGACAAAAAGTACGGTGGGCACGGAAGCTCTCTCGGCAGGCTTGGTCTGCATGCGAGCGCGCTTGAGCTTACCCATCCGCAAACAGGAAAAGCACTTGTCATAAAAGCTCCGGTTCCCACCGGCTTTCGCCTGCCAAAGGAAAGAAGCTGATTAAACTTGACATATTTCCTTTATGCATAACACAGACTGCCCCGCTCTCAGCGGGCCAATCCTATATAAGCAACTATTTGAACGGATTTCCGGCCTTTTTAACCAATTATTCATACATTTACTAAGAATTCTCGGCTAAACACCTTATTGAAAAAGCGTCATTCCTTCTGTATACTTGTTTTGTGGAACCTCCGTTCCCGCACAATAAAACTTAGGAGTGCTGTATGCGGGTTTTGATAAGAAGCTTTTTGGCCGGAATTCTCGTCAGTGTCGGCTGCGTCGTGTATCTCATGTGCGAAAACAAGCTTGTCGGAAGCTTTCTGTTTTCCTTCGGGCTGTTTACGATTTTGAATATGAAGCTGGATTTGTACACCGGAAAAATCGGGTATCTTGTAACAAACTTTAATCTGAAATATGCGCTGCAGCTTCTTATCGCTCTTGCCGGAAACTTCCTTGGTACGCTCTTTGTATCCTTTCTAATTAGATTTACGCGCCTTAAGATTATGGACGCCGTTGCGGCGGTTACAGCCGTAAAGCTGGGCGATCGCTACATAAGCATGTTCATTCTGGCGATCTTCTGCGGAATGCTGATGTTTCTGGGCGTCGAGCTATTCCGGTCGGTCGAGAGCTATGTTGGCAAGGCTCTTGCGGTCATTTTCGCCGTTATGATATTTATACTCTCTGGCTTTGAGCACTGCATCGCCGATATGTTCTATTTCAATCTTGCCGGCAATCTGAATGTCCCGCTCGTTCTCGTTATCATTCTCGGAAATACCATAGGTTCGGTGTTTTTGTGCTGGTGCTATGAGATGGCGAAGGATAAAAAGCAACCGCCCGTTAGAACCGTCGGTGCCAGATAAAAGCACTTTATCCGCTATTTCGGCATGGCATTTGCCCTCAGGTAAAACCTTTGTTCCTGAGTTGAGCGACATCCTGTCAATCTGATAAACACGTCCGTTCGGCAAACCGGACGGACGTGTTTCATTCTTTGGGCTCAGGGCCTATG
>JASDTK010000163.1:5400-19455 GCA_041891555.1 Oscillospiraceae bacterium | reverse complement strand
CTGTTCGACCACATAGTTGTCCACAAGGAATTTGACCAGCTCGAAACGCTCATCCGCCGCCTGCAGGGCGCTACGGAAGCGATCAAGTATTCGAAGAAGCCCATCGTCGCGGCTCCTTTCGGACAGACCCTCGGCGGCGGCTGCGAAGTCATGATGCACTGCCCTAACGCTGTAGCTTTCTCAGAAACATATTCCGGTCTTGTTGAAGTCGGCGTCGGACTCATTCCGGCCGGCGGCGGCACCACAGAGCTTACGCGCCGTCTTATGGAGCGCTGCTTCGGTGAAGCCAAGACGGACCGCTACAACGCAATAGCCACCGCTTTCCAGTATATCGCGACGGCGAAGATGAACATGTCCGCATATGAAGCAATAGAAAACGGATATCTTTCCAGGGGCACGATAGTTGAAATGACCAGAGAAAAGCTCGCCAGCGTCGCAAAGCGCGAAGTGCTGACTCTGGCTGACAGAGGCTATATGCCGCCCGTAAAGCAGACGGTCAAGGTTGTAGGAGAATTTGGCTATGGTATGCTGCTTGCCGGAATTGAAATGGCTCGCGGCAGCGGCCAGATGTCCGAGCACGACGAATACATTAGCAAATTCATAGCCCGCGCAATCACAGGCGGCGATCTGCCCTACGGCACGGAAGTTACAATTGATCAGCTCCACGATATTGAATGCGAAGGCTTCCTGGCACTCGCGGGCACTGAAAAGACTCAGGATCGTATTATGGCTATGCTTTCAAACGGCAAGCCTCTGCGCAACTAAGGAGGGAAAACACAATGAGTGAATTAAAAGAAGCTGTAATTGTGGCATACGGACGCAGCGCTATCGGTAAAGCAAAACGCGGCTCACTTAAGGACACAAGGCCTGAAGCTTTCGGCGGACAGGTACTTAAGGGCGTTCTTGAAAAGGTTCCCCAGCTCAATCCCAAGGACATTGACGATGTTATCCTGGGCTGCGCGTTTCAGGAAGCGGAGCAGGGCAACAACGTTGCCCGCTATGTCATGCTGAACGCGGGAATTCCCAAGGAAGTCCCCGCTCAGACAGTCAACCGTTTCTGCTCCTCCGGACTTCAGTCCATCGCAATGGGAGCAAACTCCATTATGGCCGGTCAAGCCGATATAATTCTAGCCGGCGGAGTCGAATCCATGTCCATGATAGCCATGGGCGGAAACCTTGCCACCACCGAGGTCGGTCTGGCTCAGGCGGATCCGAAGGCATACACACAGATGGGAATAACAGCCGAGAACATAGCGAAGAGAAGCAATATCAGCCGCGAAGATCAGGATGTTTTTGGTCTTATGAGCCATAACCGTGCTGAGGCTGCTCAGGCGGAAGGCAAGTTTGACGGCGAGATCATCCCCGTGGACGCAGTCAAGGTCAGAACATTGAAGGACGGTAAGGTCGAGAAATACACCGAGAAGTTCGACAAAGACGAAGGCATCCGCTACGGACTGACAATGGCTGATATGCAGAAGCTTAAACCCGCCTTTATTCCCAAGGTGGGTACAGTAACCGCAGGTAACGCCTCTCAGATGAATGACGCCGCGGCAGCGGTTGTCATCATGAGCCGTGAAAAGGCCGATGAGCTTGGACTTAAGCCCATCGCCAAGTTCGTAAGCTTCGCTGTGGCGGGCTGCGAGCCGGATTACATGGGACTCGGACCGATTTACGCAATTCCCAAGGCCCTGAAAATCGCCGGCCTGACTATGGACGATATCGACGTGTTCGAGTTAAATGAGGCGTTTGCCTCTCAGGCGCTTGCGTGCGTAAGAGAGCTCGGGCTTGAAAACCGTATGGACGACATCAACCCTCTGGGCGGCGGTATTGCTCTGGGCCATCCTCTTGGCTGCACAGGCGCTTTCCTGACCTGCAAGCTCCTTTCGGAGCTGACTCGCCGCGGAAAGAAACACGGAATTGTCTCCATGTGCATAGGTGGAGGCATGGGCGCGGCCGGCATCTTCGAGATGTGCTGAAAGGCCGAAAACTAATTTGTTAATCGTGTTTCGGAGAATCTGTGCCAGCAGATGCTCAGAAAACGGTTTCCAATAGCTACTACTACCGCGAAGTTCCGTTGCCGGGTATCGTCGGAAATTCTCTCGCCGGTGATACCCGGCAACAACAATATTACTGAGTAACAACATTAGTGTCGAAGGTATATGGGAGCTTAAATGGAAAACACAGTAATAACCGTTGCCGGAAAGGGCGGAGTCGGAAAAACCTCAATTTGCGCCGCAATTGTGCGTGAGCTCGTGAAAAGCTTTCCGGAATCACGGATTCTCGCCATCGACGCGGATCCCGCGGGCGGGCTTGCGACGGCGCTTGAAGTCGAAACAAAGCTGACGCTGGACGATATCCGCAAGGCGATAACAGAGGCGGGCGAGGGCGACAGGCAGAAAAAGAGGGCAATCGAGCTTCTGGGCGAGGCGCGCTTTCGCATTGTCGACGCGATTACGGAGAAAAACGGGTTTGCCTTCATCGCTATAGGAAGGCCGGAGGCGGCAGGCTGCTACTGCAGTATCAACGCCTATCTCAAAGAGATTATCAGCATGTTCTCGGAGGGTTTCGACTATGTGGTGATTGACGGCGAGGCCGGCATCGAGCAGATAAACCGCAGGGTAATGGAAAAGGTCACGCATCTGCTGCTTGTGACAGATCCCAGCAAAAAGGGTACTCAGGTCATCCAGACAATCAGAAAAGTGGCAAGTGAGCTCGTCATGTACAAAAAGCTCGGCGCAGTTGTGAACCGCTTCAATGACCTGTCCCTGAAAACGCATATTGACACGGGAGATATACCCGTGCTGGCATATATTCCGGACGACAAGGAGCTCGCAATGTTCGATGTTCTGGGCAAGAACATTATGGAGCTTCCGGACGATTCGAAGCTGGTTTCAGGCGTGCATAAGGCGCTTGAAGCCTTGAAAATCATATAGACAGGGGTGTCAGAATGAAGGATTTGCAGCATCTGTACTACTTTGAGAATCTGCTGACGGATGCGAATAACGAGCTGGTCAGGCAGGCAAAGAACGCGGGCGGCATTGCCGTGGGCTATACCTGTTATCATATGCCGGAGGTGCTTCTCAATCTCGGAAAGTGCTTTTCCGTAAGACTCAGAGCACCGAGAACCGGATCTATGGATTTGGCGACCTATTACATGTCCAACGCAACCTGCGAGTATGCCAGAGCGCTTCTCGAAAGAAGTCTTGAGGGCGGCTACAGGTTTCTTGACGCAATGGCGGGGGTTGACGCCTGCGAGTGCATGAACCGCAGTATGGAGAATATGGAGCTTCTCAAAACGAACGACCCTGACAAGAAAAGCTTCTTTTGGTGCAACATGGAGGTACCCACCTCGGACAACGAGGACTGCGTCATGCAGGTCGTTGAACAGGTGAGCCGAAAAGTGTTAAAGCCTCTGCATGAAAACTACGGCATTGACATATCGGACGCCGAAATCCGCAAAGCTATCGCAGAACACAATGAGGCTTGCAGACTGATTACCGAAATCGGAAACTTCCGAAAGCTGGACAATCCGCCAATCACAGGCTATGAGTTCCATATCCTGACACTGACAAGCTACACCTGTCCCAAATACCTGATTATTGATAAGCTCCGCGAAACGCTTGAGGAGCTTAAGACCCGTGAGCCGGACAAAAAGAAAAACTTCAGGGTGAAGGTTGTTCTTATCGGCTCGGAAATAGACGACCCCGAACTTGTCTCCCTTATAGAGGACAGCGGAGCGCTGGTCGTCGCGGACCGTTTCTGTTACGGCAGCTTCCCGGGACGTCAGGAGATTGTGCTGAACGATGAAGAGCCTGTTCTGACGCAGGTGTGCCGCCAGTATCTTCAGAGCACACTCTGCGCGCGGCATACTGCACAGCACAAGGTTCAGAAGCGGCTTGATTTCGCTTCTCAGCTTAAAGAAGAGTATAACGCCGACGGTATTATATATGAGCAGATTAAATTCTGCACCTATTGGTCCTACGAGCGGGCGCTTGCAAGTCACGTCATGCAAAACGAGTACGGCATCCCGACGCTGTCCGTTGACCGTCCGTATATGTCAAGAACGAGCGGACAGCTCCGTACAAGGGTACAAGCTTTTGTCGAGAGCATAGAGATAAAGAAAATCAAGGCAAAAAAAGCCGGGGAGGTGAAGTAATATGGCCTACAATCCGAAAACAGGAAAGGGCTTGGGAAACCTCTACAAGGCGGACAGGCGCTGTACTGCACGCCGCGAGTGGAAGGGCTTTAAGGACACATTTTACGACTATTTCCGCTGGCTGAAAATGCTGGGAATGCTGGGCTCCACTCTTGCGCCCGTCCTTCCGCAGATGATGAAAGGGCTGAAACGCTATCGCTGGCTTGTTTCATACCTTACTACGCCGGCGTTTGTTGACCGCCACACCATCGGGCTGCGCGGCTATGAGTTGCGTTATGCCCATCTGCAGTTTTTTGTTGTTCTGCAAAACTCGGCAAATATTGTACGCAGTCTTCTTGAGCGTGATGAAAACCTCAATCCAAAGTCAAAGAGGGCGGCTGCACTCCGAGCAAAGACCGTTATCTTCGACGAAATGATGCCAATCCAGATAATGAACGGCTTTCCTACGCTAAAGGGTATCCTTATCCAGATGATACCGATTTTTGAAGCAGGAGAAATAGATCAGCAGGCAAATATGTATTACATAGATGCCATCGAGCATTACGGACTCGCCGCCGACGTATGTCCTCTTCCTGCCGCCGACTCGGGCTGCTGCGTTGTGGACGATTATCCCAAAATCGGTTCCGCCTATATCTCGAGCACCATGCCCTGCGACGGCAGCGCGGCGTCAACTATGTTCAGCCACAGATATTTTAAAATGCCGTCATACCAAATTACGCCTCCACAGCGCTTCAATGAGCCGGAGGTTCAGGATTACGCTGTCAAAAACCTTTGGGGCGCCGTTGAATTCATTGAAAAGCAGTTCAACGTGAAGTTCGACTGGGACGCATTCTTTGAGGGTGTCAAGCGCTACAACATGGAATGCAATTATATGATAGACAAATGGGATGTCAACTGCACTCCATATCCGCAGGTCTGCGGCGCGGCGCTCGCGCTTCACAGGGAATATGAAATGCAGATAGCAAGCTCTCTTGATCCCGCGTTTGTCAAGTATGACGCCAAGGTGTCAAAGCTCATGAAAAAGGGTTATGAAAAATCCGTGGCGGCCGACGACAAGGCAAAGTACCGCGCGATAGTCTGGTCCTGCCCGGCCCATTATTACTCAAATTTTACCTATTGGGCTCAGAACTGCTGGGGAATCAAAACCTTGGTCGATATGGAATGTATGCTCGCATACCATCACTATGATGAACACGATAAGCGGAAGGTTCTGCTTGACATGGCAAGGGGCTACGAGCGAATGACCATGCGCTCCCACTCAAACGGCGGTTACGTCAACGCTCTGGACGAATGCTGGAAGATGTGTGAAAAGTTCAACGCCAATATTGTTTTTATGTATAACCATGTCTCCTGCAAGAATTTTGCGGGTCTGCAGGGGCTTTTCGAGGATCAGGCGAGGGAACGCGGAATCCATCTCATCTGGATCGAGCACGACCTTATGGATCCACGGACGGTTTCCAGAAAAGCGATGCGTGACCGCGTAAACAGGTACATGTCAACGGTTTTCAGAGCCGAGCCTCTTGATCCGACCCTTGTGGATTACGACGACGACCTTACATGGTAATAAAGGAGAGAACAGAGATGAAATATTATGGCGGCTGCGACGTAGGCTCAACCTATACAAAATGCGTGATTATTCGTGAAAACGGCGAAATTGCAAGCGCGGTAACGATAAAAAGCAAAATAAACTCAGAACAAAGCGCTAAGGCGGCTATAGATCAGGCCGTTTTAGAAACAGCCGGAATTTCGAGCCCCTCCGACCTTTCATATCTTATAGGCACCGGCTACGGGAGAAACAAGGTTCCCTTTGCCGATGAGAACATTTCGGAGATCTCCTGCCACGCAATGGGCGTGCATGTCACAAATCCAAGCGTGAAGGCCATCATAGATATCGGCGGTCAGGACGTCAAGGGCATTTCCATAGATACGGACGGCACTGTTTCGTCCTTTTCCATGAACGACAAATGCGCCGCGGGAACAGGCCGCTTCTTTGAGGCAATGGCTAATGCCTTCGAGATGAGCATAGAGGACTTTTCAAACCTTTCACTTTCCGCAAAGAATACGATTCCCATTACCTCCCAGTGCACGGTTTTTGCAGAGAGCGAAGTCATTACGCTGGTTGGCGAGGGCAAGCCCCGCGACGAAATCGCCGCCGGAATCGAGCTTGCGGTTGCAAAGCGCTGCTTTGTAATGGCAAAGAAGGCCGGGGCGAAAAACAGCATTACACTGACCGGTGGCTGCGCGAAAAACGCGGGACTCAAAAAAGCCATTGAGGAGGTTCTGAAAATCAAGGTGGTTGAGCTGAAAACCGACCCACAGCTTATGGGCGCGCTCGGCGCGGCTGAATTTGCCCGTCAAAAGGGCATGGATAAGGAGTAAAAGTATGGCGTGGTACTGGATTATCGCAATTGTAATCGGCGCGCTTTTTGTCCTGTCATTTCTAATTTATATCACAAATGCCGACATGAAGCTCGTTGAAAAAATTTACAATAAGCTGATTGCGTTCCACGACGGCAAGGATGTAGACGAAAAACTGTAATGAAAATATACGACGAGCTTATATTAAGGACAATGGCGCTGCTCAAAGCCTTCGAGCCGCGTGAATACTCATACGACAGCAAGAGGTCCGCGGCATACGGCGGCAAAAACGAGCTTATCCTGGCACGGGAGGCCGCGTTTGAACTGGGCGAGGGCACGCTTCCCAGTGTCTCCTTCACCGCGATTACCGAAAATGAGGAGCTTGTGCCAGAGGATCGAATCCTGCTTTTCGGGAAAGACCTGAGTGAATTGACGGGAAGCCCCCCATTTGCACGGATTGTGTTTCTGCGGACAGATAACATAGAGGAAAACGGAGAGCAGGGTGCGTATGCCGTCATTAAAAACATTGAGCTGAAAAAATACAATGTTTCTCCGTCCGGCTATATGATGCGGGCATCTGCTCTGTCAAACCGCGAGCAGGTGCGCGTTTCAAAAAACGCGCTGAAAGCAGGTCTGAGCTTTGAGAGCGTCGGCAATTCGTTTATGAGAGAATATAAGGAAAACAAGCACGTCAAGGCTGTGACGGTGATTTTTATCACGCTTCCCGACGCGCCGTATGAGGAGCTTGAAAACTTGGCGGACTCAAGCGTTGGAATAACGAGAGCCCTCAATCACATTTTTTCGGATATCAATATGGACTGCCGCGCCTGCGAGTGGAAGCCTGTGTGCGACGAGGTGGAGGGAATGAAGGAGATGCACTCGAACATTTCAAAGCACTGAAAGAAGAAACACCCGGTTACAAGTGCGGCAGAGACCGAAAAATAAATTATTAGAATGGAGAATGATTATGGCAGACTGGAGAGAACACTACAAGACGCATCTGACAACAAACGCGGAAGCCGCAAAAGCCATAAAGCCCGGCGACGTCGTATGGATGGGGCAAGGCCCTGAGGTTCCATATACGATGCTTGATGAAATGCACGCACATATGGAAGATTATCATGACGTCACTTTCCTGTATAACGTGGCGACGACACCCTTCGATATGCTCTTTGATCCGGAGAGCAAAAAGCATTTCCGCCTGATCGGGTTCTTCAACCTTCCGCTTGAGCGCATGTCCGGCGAAATGGGAATTTTGGAGTACCACAGCTGCGGGTATGATCATCTTGACGACGGCATCTTTGAGTATAAATGCAACACCGTTGCAATTCACCTTTGCCCTCCCGACGAGGACGGCTGGTGCAATGTCGGTCACTACGGCGTTTCAACCACCTCTCTGGTCGCAAATGACCCGCGCATCACGAAGAAAATCGGATATATCGACGCAACGGGGCAATACCCGATTCCGGGAGAACACAGAGATGTCGCCGTGCATGTAACGGATCTTGATTATATCGTGGAATGTGACACGGAGCCTATTGAAATTCCGCCGTCTCCTCCCACACAGGTGGATAAGGACATAGCGGCGCAGATAATACCTTATTTCAGAAAAGGCGACAAGCTTCAGGTGGGCTACGGCGGCCTGGGAGATGAGATTCTTACACATCTGCACGAAGTTGGTCCGCTCGAGGTATATACCGAGGTTTGCTGCGACACCATGATGGATCTGGTTGAGGAAGGTGTTCTGACAAACGTGCTGGCCTGCTCTCCGGCCTGCTGCACCGAACGGTTCTACAAGTTCCTTTCAACCGATTCCAGAATCAAGCTCCTTCCGCGAAACAAAATGATAGAGCTTTTCGAAGTCGCGAAGCAGGAAAACATATTTGCCATAAACTGCACAATGATGGTTGACCTCCTGGGTCAGGCCTGCTCCGAAGCGCAGGGACTAAAGCCGTACAGCGGTGCGGGCGGCTCCTTTGCCTACATATATGGCGCGATGCGCTCCCCCGGCGGACGCAGCTTCCTGTGCCTGCGCTCTACATACAAGGACGAGGAAAGGGTACGCCACAGCTCGGTTGTTCCCTGGCTGCCTGAAGGCTCGATAGTAACCACGGCCAAGAACGCTCAGATGTATATCGTAACCGAATACGGTGTGGCAGACGTTTATCTAAAGACCATGAAGGACCGTATCAGGGCAATCATAAAAATTGCTCATCCCGATTATCGCCAGGAACTAAAGGATAAGATATTGACAACACCGCTGATGTTCGAAGACGATTTCGACGGCTATGATTTGTATAATTAAACTCTCCTAAGCAATTTCAAACATCCGAAAGTCCCGTAATCGCAATGATTACGGGACTTTCGTCAGCCTGTCGAAAAACTCGTTTTCGACAGGCTGACAGAGCGTCAAAAAGGTTCGCAGACGAGGAATCGCCGCCTGTAGGCGTGTATAGATACGGTAAGGCGGCGATGACGAAGTAAGTGAAAAGCCTTATGTATCAAAGGCTTTGACGTTACAGCATTATTTCATCAGAACAATTGAAGCGTATCGCAAACGCTCACGGATAGGCATTGCCTTATCCTGCTTTTTGCGGTGCGAGACTTTTGTGACACTCTGCAGAAAGTCCCGTAATCGCAATGATTACGGGACTTTCGGATGTTCCAAAGCGCTTTGCCGCCGCTATGTTTTCTGGCTGCTGCTGTCAGAATCGGCGCCGAAAAGATAAGGCTCAAGTAGAACGAAGGATTCAGTCAGCTCGCCGAGATTGAACATATTATCCTTGAGCATTTTTCCGATACAGGCCTTTGCGGTTTCACCCATGATTCGCTGACACTCAATCAGGAGCTTATATTTACTGTACTCCTCCGGACTTACAGAGCTCTTTTTAAGCAGCTCGTCGGTATAGCTTCTCAGAACATTTTGAGAATTGACATATTCAACAGACCACCCGATCAGGGAGTTACCCTCATATAACGGCAAGAATTATCAGACTCCTTTCATATGAACATTGCCCCTCTGATAAAAATTATTAACTCAAAATCATTTTTATAACCTGACAATTGAATAATACGAAGGAATCGCCCGCACCAAGGAGGAACAAAGACAAGCACTTGCGGCATATAATGTTGGAATGACGGGGAATTTTGGCGTCAATCCGAGCGCGGCACCGGAATTTCTAAACCGGCAGCGTATGAGGAGGTATGCAATGAGTGATATTCGGAAAGTCCGAAAGCCTTTATTTGTGCCAATTACTCTCGCCCTTTTGGTGATACTCTCATCAGCAACAGCCAGCGCCGTTAGCGCGTGGACTGCGCGGCAGAACACCGCGCACGAAATCGCAGAGCTCGCAAGGTCAATTGACCTGCCCGAGGATAACCCGATCATAGTTGAAGCCAAACGTCTATGGTGTGAGGATTATATGATAGACACGGAGAAAAAGGAGCCGGAGCCGCTCTATACTGATGAGGACGCGGCGATACTGGCAAAGATAATGTACAGCGAATGCGGAGCGATAAAAAGTGATACGGAAAAAGCCTGCATCGTGTGGGCGGTGCTGAACAGGGTGGATGCGGGCTACGGCGGCACTATAGCATTTGTCGCCACAGCGCCGATGCAGTTCGGCTTCAAAGCCAATACGCCCGTAAGAGAGGATTTATTAAAACTGAGCTACGACGTGCTTGAGAGATGGGCAAAAGAAAAGAGCGGAGAAACGGAGGTCGGCAGAGTGCTGCCGAAAGACTACCTGTGGTATAACGGCGACGGAGCACACAACTATTTTCGCAATTCCTATACCGGCGGCACGCAATGGGACTATAGTCTGATCAGTCCCTATGAGAGCTAAACTACAATAAACAGATAATTCTGTCTGCCAAGAGCACAAGGCCCCAGGACATAAGTCTTGGGGCCTTGTGCTTGATGCACGTTAATGCGGGTTAGAATGGTCAAGTTTTCTCCCACTTAAGTCACACTGACGCAGCAATCCGGACTAAGCGGTTACAAGAGCCCGGTCATAATCCGGCATACGGTATTTGTTTCGACCGATTCTTACAAGCTCACCGGATTTTAGAAGCGGATTTATGGCCCAGTATATCTGTCGCCGCTCCTGAAACCCCAGCAAAACAGAAAGCTCGGAGCTCGTCACCGGTTGGTGCAAGGCAACATATTGAAGAATCACGGCTTTTTGATTCTCGCGATGTACGACGGAGTCCGGCAGATAATACCGAAATCCCACTCTAACAATTTTGCCTGCGCTCAGAGCCCGCCTGAGCAGAAGTCCTGTCTCGGGTTCGCTGAGGCTAAGAGCGCTTTTCAGGGCTTCGCGGTCAGCAGAGACGTTCGTACGTAAAAACTCGATAAGAGTATCTTCGGACGGACGGGTCAATTCCAAAGATATATTTTTTGGTACGGAATAGAATTCCACGCTCAGCTCGGGTGCGCGGCGGAGCAGTCCTCTCAGCTCCGAAGCGTGCAGCCGCCAATAGTCATTCTGCAGGTCCGGAAGAGTTATACCCATGATTCCGCTCCGAATCAGAGCCTGCTGGACTGCTTTTTGAATAAAGAAAGCGTCGGTTGGGTTTTGTCTGGTTTCATTTAATATAATATTGGGATAGGCGCTGTTCCGTGAGCATTTTACATTCCGCAGAATTTGAATAAAATCCCCGGGAATAGCGACGCTTCTGTCCTCAAATACGGCCATAGCATTTTCAAAATCGATATGCTGCCAGCTCAGGAGCGGAAGGCTTGGAACCGGAATACCGAGCTGCCAGACAAAGCGAACGGAAAGCCCGACCATGCTAAAACCCTCTTTTTTCAGAAAGCCTGTCAAAGCATCCCGCACTTCCTGCGTTATTTCAGCTTTTTCGCTTTCGCGTGCCGCGCCCTCACCGGCATATGGCAGATAGTGCTCCTGCAAAGTGGGCAGGTCAACACCGGATATGTATGAAACCTGCTCCCAGCTGTTATTCCCCAGAGCCCTGATTATGAAATCAATACGGAGATCGTTGAGCCGAACATTGTTTTGACCGTAAGTGTCGAGCGCTTTTCTGGCGATAGCTGATACGCTCTGTTCGGCCATCGGCGCTGTTTTGCGGCCGGATATCAAAACATGCTGCGAATATTGCGAGTTCTGTTCATGCAGGCGACTAAGATAAGAGAGCATTTGATCAGTCAATGGGATCCTTCTGTCAGGCAGGACAAGTTCCCCCGCAGTAAAATTGATCTGTTCCCACAAAAGGAAGGTAATTTCATTGCGGAGCAGTCCGCAGAACCATGCCAGACGCAGGATAGTGCCCGCCGGAGAGCAGTCCTCATGTGACAGAAGAAGCTGCATCGCGGAGTCGTCCGGCCTGTTAAACAGGTTCGGGACTGCGGAGCTTCGAAGCTCGATTTTCGGAATTTCGCTTATGTATACTTCATCAAAGGCAAACTGGCAGACGTCGACAATAAATTTTCTGTATGACGCAAATACCAGCCCGCGAATTTTTGCATTATCATATAAGTCTGCAAGACACGTCGTGATTATTTCCGAGCTGAGCTTATTAATATCAATTTCGCCTATTCTCGCGAAAAGCAAGTCACAGTTTATGTTATTCGCGCTGTTTTGCGCTAAAAAGTTCGCCGCGACTTCCCTGAACGTTAGCATGCTGCCACCATCCCATAATTCGACAATATTATAGGTACATATTGGCATTATAACCATACTTTTCAGTTATGTAAAGGCAAAATGTGACAATGACACAAGGAAATTAAATATTAAGCAAAATATCTATTATCCAAGCGGCAAGAGACAGGTCTTGGGCTTGCTCTAATAAAAGATCGACGCCATAGCTGATTTTATAGTTATTTTAAAGTTATATTAATGTTTGCAGAATATTAATATATTTAAGTAAAATTATGCTAAAATCAATGCCATGATGAACCGCTCAACAGGAGGACATAAATGAAAAAACTGACTTCCATAATACTTGCTGCCTGTCTTACGCTTAGCCTGACAGCAGGGTCTGCCTATGCGGACACAGGCTCTGTGCCTGCCGCACAGCAGATTGTACAAGCGCTTGGTATCATAACAGGTGATGAGACCGGCAATCTAAACCTTTCAGCAAACGTTACAAGGGGACAATTTGCGAAAATGATGATATCGGCCTCTGTCTATAAAGACACTATAAGCTCAACGGCAAAATCATCTCCATTTAAAGATGTAAAATACTCTCACTGGTCTGCTTCCTATGTTAAGGCAGCAGTCACCGCAGGCTGGATGACCGGCTATACGGACGGAACATTCAGGCCTGATAGCTACGTAACCCTTAAGGAGGCAGTTTCGGCGGTACTCAAGATGCTGGGTTATACATCCTCGGACTTTTCGGGTTCTTTCCCTGAAGCCCAGATTGCAAAATACAACGCTTTGGGGCTGAACGAGAGCATCTCAAAGACTCAGAATGATGTTTTGACCAGGCAGGATTGCATGAATTTGTTCTATAATCTGATGAGCACCAAAAACAAGAGCGGAAGCTACTACGCAGCCACTCTCGGCTACACAGTCAACAGCTCAGGAAAACTGGATTATTCATCCCTCGTTCTTGTCAATATGAAGGGGCCTTTCATTGTTAAGGACACCGCGTGGAGCACATCCCTCCCGTTTACGGCAAGCACGGCGACGGTATATAAAAACGGCTCTGCTTCAGCATTGTCCTCGGTCTCTAAATACGACGTGTACTACTACAATACCGGTATGCGCACTATATGGGCCTACAGCAACAAAGTCACGGGCGTTTACACGGCGGCATCGCCCAGCACATCCGCACCTACCTCCGTGACCGTTGCTGGCAAGAGCTATTCCATCACGTCTTCAACAGCCGCCTACGCGCTTTCAAACACAGGCTCCTTTGGCATAGGCGACACCGTTACACTGCTCCTTGGCATGAACGGTGATGTCGTAGACGCAATATCGCCTACAGAGGCCTATACGACAAGCTGCGGCGTCGTAGTTTCAGCAGCTACAAAGACATACAAAGACAGTTCAGGCAACTCCCACTCTGCCTACACGGTCACAGTAGCCTGTACAGACGGAAATACCTACGAGTACGAATGCAGTTACTCTTATCTCAACGCGGGGGATGTGGTGTGCGTAACCTTCACCGACGGTAAATCGTCTGTAAGCAAGGTTGGCTCCAGCGACCTTGCCGGCATCGTCAATTCCACCGCCACGGCCCTTGGAGCGTATGCGTTTTCGGACGACATACAGATACTGGACACGACCGAAAAAGGCTCCAGCAAAGTAGTGTATCCGGCAAGGCTCGCGGGGATGATTCTTGATTCGAGCAAAATAAAGTACTATTCTCTGGACAGCAGCGGGAAGCTTAGCCGCCTTATTTTGAACGACGTTACAGGCGACATGTACAGCTACGGCATAATGACCGCGACGACCTCCGGAAGCTCAACCGTATATAAATATATAATTGACGGGAAAACAACCACCTACAGCGGCGAACTGGCAATAGCGGCGGGACCTGTCCTAATAGAGCTTTCCGGAAGCAGCATA
>JASDTK010000163.1:0-5390 GCA_041891555.1 Oscillospiraceae bacterium | reverse complement strand
GTCGCCGTTTATATACTGAAGGACGGCGGATACTACCTGTCCAGTGTCTCAGCGGTAAGCGGCGGAGACTACACGCTGTACGGCTACTATGACAAAACCCCGAGCGAAGGCGGAAGAGTCCGCGTAATAGTCGCTAACTGAGATATGCTCCGTACGCTCTGCTAGGGGCGAGGGACAGATATAAAAAGAAAAAGACGAGCCGGAAAATTATATTTTTCCGACTCGTTTTGCTTTTATGTTTAGCATAATATCCCTAATTGACTATATTTTGCCTGACATTGTTTCATTTCTGTTACTTTTTGCTAATATACTTGTTTTTATCATTTGGTTCACATAAAATATAATGTAAACAGCCTGATGTTATATTGGAGCGAATAACAATGAAAATAAAAAAAAGATTAATCGGACTTTTGGCGGCGGTATCGCTTGCGGCCAGCCTCTGTACTCCGGCGTATGCGTCGTATTTCATTGACGATGAGTACATACAATACAAAACCGCGGTAGGTGTTATCAGCGGCGTCGGAGTCATCAACGGCTATGAAAACAACAGTTTCCGCCCTAATAACACTATAACACGCGAAGAAGCGGTTAAAATGATTACCTACGCGCTTCTCGGGCCGAGCGCCGCATCGAAGCTCACCTACACCTCGAGCAGGTTTTCCGATATTGAGCCGGGCAGATGGTCGGCTTCGATGGTCGAATGGTGTGCGGGCAATAAAATTGTAGCCGGACGCGGAGACGGAACCTTTGACCCGACAGGGAAAGTTACGACCTACGAAATGGCGAAGATGCTGCTCTGCGCGGCAGGTTACGGGAAAAACGGCGAGTATACAGGCGGCTCCTGGGATCTGACCGTTGTTAAGGACGCTTTTTCAAGGGGCATTTTTGAATCCAATACGAATATTATATCCGGCTACACCACAAGGGAACAGGCCGCGCTCTATATTTTCAACACCATAATGAACGTTGAGCTTGTCGAATACAAAAACGGCGCCTACGTCCCCGTGGACGGAACACTGGCGGCGGATAACACAATCGCGGAAGTAAACTTCGGTCTAACCGATAAGGCAATCATATCCGGTGTCATAACCAGCAACAGTGCAAACGGAAAAAAAGGAACAAACCTCGGCGATATCAATATCGCCACGGAAACGGGAGCCGAGCTGCTCGGACATCAGGTTTCCGTTTACACAAACGGCAAAAGCGGCTCCGGTCAGTCGGTGTATTACATTGCGGATAATTCGCAGACTGTTAAGCTGATAGCTCCCGTTACAGACAAACCCAATTTTACCGCCGCCTTCGGCAAAACCACAGCGGTAAGCATAAATGCTCTTGTTTTTGATAAGAGCTTTGCGTATCTGGGCAAGCAGATTAACGGCTTCGACAGCGCCACCGGTACGGCGCCTGCCGGAACATATGTTATTTACGACAACACTATCATTTCATATACTGCATAGCATTTAAATAAAATTTAAAACATGGCGCGGGTCTGATAAGCTTCGCGCCATGTTTTTTCATGCCGTTTTGTACTCTGGCGTGCAAGTTCCTCAAAAGGCGGGATGAGGTTGAAGGCCGCTTGAGGCCCATACCAAAAAAGGAGGATAAACAATGTCCAGCACAAACAAGACCCCGAATCTGGAGCTGAATCAGTGGGTGCTGACCGACCCGTTTCTTATGGAGGATATGAACTCGGACAACGGCAAAATCGACGCCGCAGTCAATTCCCGCGCACTCGTTAAGCTTGCTCATATCGAAACCACCGCAAGCTGCCTTGTGATAAGTCTTGATGTGAGAGGAATCGACTGGAGCGAATATCGCGAAGTCTATATCGAGTACAGCCTGAAGCACGGAGCGGCGGCGTCAACCTATGTTTACAGCATAGTGCGAGGAAACGGCAGATATGGCAGCAGCGACTATTACACGCGAATGCTCGACACAAACGGAATTGCTGCCAGAACCGAGGCAAGCTATTTCTTTACAGGAAACGACATGAACTGCGGGGACGGGCAGCCCTGCAGGCACAAAATCAGAATATTCACTGACGGCGGCTGTACTCTGTTTCAGGAAAACAGAAGCTTCAACGACATGAACATAGTATACGGCGGAGTTTTGAGAACAAGCACAAGCAGCGCGATCCCGCTTCCCCTGAGCCAGCTTACGACGCTTGATTTCAGCTGTGCGTACGGAGCGGGAACAGGACTGACAGACCCTGTCTACCTTCTGGCGGGTAGCAAATTTGATATTTACGGGGTGAAATGATGGTTATTACAATACTTATCTGCCGTATGGACGGCACTCAGGAGGAGCTAACGCGCGAGGTCGCGGACGACTGGTTCACGCCCCCCGCGGAAAGCGAAGCGCAGAGCACGGAAAATGCCGAGTAAAAAACGGAATAATAAAAACGCCCCGTGGCATAAGCCACGGGGCGCTGTGCTATTGGTTAGGTTTTTGCGATAATCTCAGATGAGATTATTCGCACCATGCGGTCTTGGATGTGTCGCCAACAGCAGTTGTCTGATAGTAGACAGTCTTCCAAGTGTAGGTCTTAGCAGCGACAACACCAGCGGCTACGTCGGTTGTACCGTTTGTAGCGCCAGTAGCACCGGCAGTGGCCCAGAACTTGAGGTTTGCGCCAACAGCAGAAGTAACTGCTGTGTTGCTGGAAGCGTTGGTGAGAACAAGGGTGGAGGTAGCAGCAGCACCGACAACCTTTTCAACAGCAGCACCGACGCAGTTGGTGACGGTCAGTGTCTTCGCAGCAGCAACATTGATCGTGCCGGCATTACCAGTCAGCGTGGCGATTGTTGTTGCAGCATTTACGTTGATCGTGCCAGCGTTGGCAGTCAGTGTGGTGACAGTTGTTGCAGCATTAACATTGATAACGCCGGTGTTAGCTGTCAGCGTGGTGATAGTTGTTGCACCATTTACATTGAGAGTACCAACATTGGATGTGAGAGCGGTGATTGTGGTTGCCGCAGACACATTCAGAGTTTTGCCTGTCGGTACAGTGACATCAGCAAGAGTGCCGGCGTCAGATACTGTTACGGTGTTGTAAGTATCGAACAGAACGGCGAGTTCAGCAGCTGTGTCAGCAGCAGTAGCAGCAACAGTTACAGAGGAGACATTTGCCATAGCATTCTTGGTATCCATGACAATAAGTGCGAAGCCAGAGGTTGTGCCGTCAACATAGTAAGCGTTGTCGATGTAAGCGGCACCGTTCTTGTTGGCGAGTCCGATCGCGCCGCCGGCAACACCGGCATAGTTAGCGGAGTCGATGTACATAACGGTGGTCTTCGTGCTGCTTACGGACGAAGAGGTGGTTACGCCGTCGTTGAAGAGAATGTTGGTTCCGTCATAAGCGGTTACCGCAGACTTTACAAGGCCTGCAGCGGCAACTGGGATGAAGGTTCCGTCAGCGTTCATGGTGTAGGAAATAATCATGCCCTTTACGATTTCGGGCGCAAGAGCCGAGGTCTTGAGGGTCTTGGTCTCGGTTCCGTTCCAGAAGCTGATCTGGGAAACCTGAGTGGTTCCGTCAGTTCCGCCGAGGACCGTCACGTTAGCGGTTACATAACCGTAGTTGGAGGAGCCGAGAGCGGTGGAGTTTATGGAAGCATAAGCGAGCTTGACAGTTTTGAAGCCTGTCGTCGTGTTGGTGACTACGTTAGCATAGGTGATAGTCGCAGCGCCGAGAAGCTTGAACTGAGCGCCGGTCATTACTTTGTAGGCTGTGCCGCCAGCGACATTCACAAAGATGGTAGCAGCGTCGTCAATTGCATTGCCTTCAATTGTGCCCATGCCAGCGGTTGCGCTGTATGCATAAGTGATAATGCCGTCTACGTCTGCACCGTCGACAACAGCTGCGTCATAATTGCCGAGGAGCTTGGCAGCGCTGTTGTCCAGAGTGTATTTGCCGGTGGAGGAGCTTACGGTGAAAGTATAAAGTCCGGTAGAACCTGCGTAGCTTATGTCTGTATCAACAGTCTTGATGGTGCCGTCAGAGAACAGCATCTTTGCCTGATTTCCATTGATACCGGCAGCAGCAACAGCTCCAAGAACAACAGCATACTGAGCAGCGGAGGTAACGCTGGAGGTCGCGGTTGCGGCATAGATGAAGCCGTTGACCTGAGCCATCTTGGTGTAGGTCGTTCCGAGAGTCATGGGAAGTCCGGTCATGTCAACCATCCAGTTGGTGCCGATCATAACCTTGGTGCCGTTGGTCGCAGAGACAGCGCCGTCGATGGTCGTGATCTTCTCATAGGTGTTGGCACCAGAAACGGTGTTGGCAGCAAGGGTCTTCTTTACGAAGTCGTCCTTTGCCATTCCGGTGTAGGTGACAACATTGGAAAGTGTCTCGGAGCCGGTAGCAGAGAAGGTTGCGGTTGTGGCACCGACATAGGTGACCTTTTCAACGGAGTAAGGATATACGACGACGAAGTCGATCTTGCCGTTGCCGTCCTTATCGATGAACTTGTAGGTGTAGGGAGCGTAGCCTGCAACACCGGCCTTAACGTCTGTGTAAACGTTGAAAGCATAAATCGGGGTAGCGTTGACAGCTGCGTCAAACTTATAGGTTACGGTGCTGGAGGTGAAGGTGGTGGCGGCAGCCGCTGCAACGTAATCGGTTGCAAGAGAGCCGAACACGCCTGTGGAAACGACAACGGAGTCAACAGCGTATACGCCGTAAACAGTGGTCTTGCCGCCGGAAGTCGTATAGAGAATCTTTACGTTCTCGCCGAACAGAGCGGAGAAATCACTTGCGGAGGTGAAAGTGGCTGTGGAAGCGGGGGTGGCGCCAACAAAGCTGGCAGTTGCCGTATTGTAGGTGGCGTTAGGATTGGTAACTGTGTAGGTGTAAGTCTTGGTGGTGGAATTGTAAGCAGCGTTTGTGAGTGTTGCATACTTGGAAGTGAGACCGAACTTCTCGGAAGCAACGGTCTTTGTGCCGTCGTCCTTGACAACAGCAGTGGTGGAGAGCTGGCCGTTAGCGCCTGTGACGAGCTTGTAGTCATAGGTTACCATGACAGCGTTGATGCCGTTGTAGATGACGCCGGCAGCGTTGTCACGGGTGAGGCCTGCGGACGGATTGAGGGAGAGGCCGCTGTAGAGGCCCTTCTGGCTGGCGCGTACGCCGACAGCGATTTCCCAGTTGGAGCCGGTGAAGCCTTCGGTCTTGGAGTCATAGCCGAGAGCTACGAGGATCATTTTTGCAGCCTGTGAACCTGTTACGGTTGCATCGGGAGCAAAGGTGCCGTCGCCCATACCGGCAACGATTCCGAGCTTGGAGCAGTACTCGATATAAGCTTCTGCCCATGTGCCCTTAATGTCGGTGTAGGTGGGGGTGGCATTTGCGCCGAGTACGGGAGCCGTGCCGCCGTTGAGTGCAACGC
>JASDTK010000162.1:16387-19641 GCA_041891555.1 Oscillospiraceae bacterium | reverse complement strand
GTTTTGCCGAGTTCGCCCAGAGCCTTGAACCAGAGTTTTGCGTGTTCCTTTTCGTTTCCGGCTGTTTCTTCAAAAATTGCCGCTATCTGCTCGTAGCCGTCTTTTCTGGCCTGGCTTGCGAAATAAGTATACTTGTTGCGTGCCTGACTTTCGCCCGCAAACGCCTTCCAAAGATTTGCCTCTGTTTTGCTGCCCTTAAGTTCCATGATATTGCCTCCTTAAATTTTATTGAGATTTTTTTTTCCCGAACAATGTGTGCAGGTTCCTTCAAAAAACAAGCCGTGCTGTTTAACTGTGTGACCGGATGCCTCCTCGGCTTTTCTGTCAAGAGCGAAGTCATAGCACATCCCGGTTAGGTCATATACGTTTCCGCAGTCGCGGCACATGAAGTGCGCGTGCGGCTCTGTATTGGCGTCATAGCGCTCAACAGGAAAAGGCAGGCGCTGAACGCTTCCCTCCTCAACAAGCTGATTCAGATTGCGGTAAACAGTTCCCAGACTCAAGGATGGATTCTCCGGCTTGAGCCAGTTATATACCGTTTCCGCAGTGGGATGCTCGGTTGTGCCGCGCACGGCCTCAAATATGAGCTCCCGCTGCTTTGAAAATCGCTTGATAGCCATGACAGCCTCCATAATCAATAACAGTAATCATTACTGATTATAGTATAGCACTTATTTTTTTATTTGCAAGACTTTTTTCATTTCTCGTCAAGAAAAAAATATTGCCAGAGATCCCGGGCTTTATACCCCTTCGGTTGACTTGCGATATGCATATATATCGAAAGAAATCTCCGTTTCGAGCGCATTCATCGCTTCCAGACGAGAGGCGCCCTCCTTTGGCGTTTTCCAGAAATACGGTGTCATTGCGAAAAGATCGCCAATTGTCTGTCTGCCCTGCAATGTTATTACGCTCTCAACATTCACCGTTTTGATAAGCCTGAAGCCCTCATATTCCGCGCTTACTCTTTCGTTTTCATAGGGCCTGTCGTAAATTGCGCATTTCATCTCCCAGAGATGGCGCGGCGCCGGAACTACATAGATAAAGTAGCCGTCCGTTTTCAGAACCCGCAGAAATTCAGAGCTGCAAAGGGGCGAAAAGCAATTAATCACGATATTAACGCTTTCCGCCGCAAGAGGAAGATGATATGCGGAAGCCACCGCGAACTCCGCGTTTCTGAGGCGTTTTGACGCAAGGCGCACGGCTTCCTTGGAAATGTCTATGCCCGCAATGTTTGGAGCTTTTCGAGCACTTTTCAGGGCGTCGTATATTCCCTCCGTATACCAGCCCTCGCCGCAGCCTGAGTCGAGAATCGCGGGCTCAGCGCCCGACAGCTCGAGCGTGAGCGCGGCCAGAGCCTTTCTCAGAGGCTCATAATAGCCCTCGGAAAGAAAGCGGTTTCTCGCTCTCACCATGTTTTTGTCATCGCCGGGGAGCTTTGAGTGCTTTCGGTTTGCGGGCAGCAGATGCACATAGCCCTCGGAGGCAAGATCAAAAGCGTGTCCCCCGGAGCAAAGATAAGCTTTTTCGTTCCGCTGCAGCGCTCCGCCGCAGACAGGGCATATGAACAGGCTCATTCAAAGGCCTCGCTTTCGTCAGATTTTTTAAATAGCCTGCCCTGCCAGGTGCTTTTTTCCGCCAGAAGCCGGTCTATAGTGCCCAGAACCTTGATCTTGTCGCGGCTCCAGAGCGGAGCCGCAAGAGTTCTCCGGTCACCGTCGCCCGTCAGACGCTCTATTGTCGTTTCCGGCGGCAGGAGCTCCAGCTGATGCACAACGGTTTCGGCATAAGGCAATAGCTCCATCGGCACATACTCGCCCCGCTCATACATTTCAAAAAGCCGTGTGCCTCGAATTACGTGAAGAAGATGAATTTTTATGCCGTCGGGACGCATTTCTCCGAGTACCCGCGCGGTTTCAACCATCATCTCGGCGTTTTCGCCGGGCAGACCGTTTATGATGTGCACCGTAGTTCTGATGCCGCGGCTTTTAAGTGCTCCATATCCTTCGCAAAACTCCGCAAAGCTATGGCAGCGGTTTATTTTCTCAGCCGTTTCATCAAATACGGTCTGCAGTCCAAGCTCCACCGTAAGCAGTGTTCTTGCATTTAACTCGGCGAGATAATCCAGAGTAGCTACGGACAGGCAGTCCGCCCGTGTCGCGACTGAGAGCCCGCAGACGCCCTCATGGGACATGGCGGTTTCGAAAATTTCCCGCAGCTTCGGAAGCGGGGCGCAGGTGTTCGAGTGCGCCTGAAAATAGGCGACAGCCATCGCGTCAGGTACTTTTGCGCGTATACGCGCAAGCTCGTCCGTGAGCTGCCTGTCTATAGGAATGGAGGGCGACGCGGTAAAATATCCGCTGCCGCCGTCGCAGTATATACAGCCTCCGACGCCTTTTGTCCCGTCGATATTCGGGCAGCTCAGGCCTGCGTCGATAACAGCTTTATAAACCTTCAAGCCCTGCCTGCTGTTCTCATAGGCAAGGCTTCTGTATCTCTTGTTGTCGCTTGAATAGGGAAAAGGATTCATTGATACGCCCCTCCGCGGAACTGCGGTCCTGCTATGCCTATTATACCTTCAAAAAACGCGGCATTCAAGACCGACTGAGCGCAAAGGATTATTGCATAGACGCTTTTGATGTGCTATCCTTGATAAAAACAAATCAGCAAAGGACCAGAGAAAAATAATGGATGTTGAAACTGGCAGGCCCAAAGACATAGATGGACGTATCGATTCCGAAATACGCAGCTACGACCTTCTGGACGCTCTGCAAATTGAATATACCCGTGTGGACCACGAAAAGGCCGAAACCATGGAAGTCTGCCTTGAGCGGGCGTCGGTTCTGGGTACGCGCATATGTAAAAACCTGTTTCTGTGCAACAGGCAGGAAACCGTTTTCTATCTTCTGGCAATGCCCGCGGATAAACAGTTTCATACCTCAGTCGTTTCGTCCCAGCTTGGAGTAGCCCGTCTGCACTTTGCCGATGAAAAGCACATGGAGCAGTTTTTGGATATCCATCCCGGAAGCGTCAGCGTCATGGGACTGATGAACGACAGTGAAAACAATGTTCGCCTCCTTATCGACAGGGATATTCTTGAGCAGGAATATTTCGCCTGCCATCCGTGCATAAATACCAGCAGTCTGAAGTTCAAAACGTCGGAGCTTTTCGAAAAGCTGCTGCCCGCGATGGGACACGTTCCGACTTTCGTTGATTTGTAAGCATTATTTGAAGGGAATGCATATGGAGATAAATAA
>JASDTK010000162.1:13584-16377 GCA_041891555.1 Oscillospiraceae bacterium | reverse complement strand
CTCATTATCCTCGCCTGTTTTTTTATCCTGCTGGCGGTTTTTGTTCTGAGCCCGGTTTTTCCGTATGTCCGCAGCCTTGCGGTGATGTCCCTTTACAGCCCTTACTGCGCTAAAAACAGTATTATGGAAAGGCAGGACTTCAAGCTTTCAATACCGTCAGGCGACGGCTGGTATCCTTTCGTCATGACCTATGAGGCGGACGAAGCCTTTTCCTCTTACATCGGAATTCCGGACACAAAACTTACTATTCTCTACAATTTTCCGGCTTTCTCGCTGAAAAACGGCTGCAGCAGGCTTTTTGACGAGACCTCGCCCTATTACAGCAGCTTCTACGGCGCGTATCTCGTACAGAGGGCAGACGGCGAGCCTTATGGTTTTACAGCGGATATTTCAGAACCGGACGAAGATGATATATCCCAAATAGCGAAATATGACATATTCAATCTCGTGCTGAGAGATTTTGGACTGACAGCGGACAGGCAGGTTTTTGAAAACACGTCTGTGGCCGAGGAAAAGGAAGTGTCCTTTCTTGGGTATGAAGGCTGGACAAGAGTTTCATCGGATTTGACAGTCAACGGCGCAAGCCATGAGAAGATGGGTTTTGTTTCCTCATATCTGCAATACGGCTCCCCGAGCTTTCCTGTTTATTCGGACTTCGCGCCTGTTAAAATGAAAAGCATCGTCTATGCGAAATACTTCCCAGAATGGGGCGCTTCGGTCTATTTCTATGTGATGTCTCCCTCAGAGGAGGTCTGCGAACGCTGTGTGCGGACTATCCTTTCGAAGAGTACTATAGAAAGAAAATAAAAAACCTGATAAATAAAAAGCGCCTCCGAGTCCGGGGGCGCTTTCTGTGCTTATCCGTAGACGAATGTATCGCTGTCAAAGGTTCGGGGATCGCTGCAGGTTTTCAGATAAGTGTCGCTAACCCAGAACCAGTTCTCGTCGCAGTAGTTTGCCCTGTCGGGAATAGGGTCTGCCCAGGTTGCGTCAATATTATAATAGGCTCCGTCCGAGTATATCCTGTTCCA
Organism: Oscillospiraceae bacterium; assembly: GCA_041891555.1. GTDB lineage: Bacteria > Bacillota > Clostridia > Oscillospirales > Oscillospiraceae > UBA2658. The sequence continues at coordinate 15,346 of JASDTK010000162.1, read as the reverse complement.
TGCGTGCCCCACGCCGTCCGCATGACCTGTCATACTCTCCATTCGAACCCCCGCGAGATTGCAGAGATATGCGTACATTGCCGTGTAACCCTGACAGACGGCGGTACCCTTTACCGCGGCGTCATAGCCGGAATACAGGGATGAACTTGTATCGTACTTCGTGTGGTAGGCCATGTAAACATAGAGAACATGAGCTTTTTCCTTGTCCGTCATACCGCTGCGGAGAGAGCCGTCACTGTAAAGCGAGGTCACTATCTGTGCGCAGGTATTTTCAAAAGTTCTGATTTTACTTGTAATTTCAGAGCCGGATGAGCCTTCGCTGCTTGAAAGTGTGAGCGTGAAGGTGGGATTTGAATATTTGCCGCCGACAACCATGTAGCTGATTGCGACCTCCCATTGGTTGAGGAAGGAAGCATACTCCATGTAGTCAAAAATGGAGAAATAATAGGCATCCATCAGGTCGCTGAAGTATTTGTCAAGCTGGGCTTTTGTAAAAGAACCTTTCATCTGAAACGAGTCTTTGAACTTTGCATTTACCAGCATGTAGTCCCAGGCGGCCACAAAGTCGTCATAGGTTTTAAAGGAAGCCGGTCTTGAAACGCTGTAGTGGCTCCGGTTCAGAACTATCCAGCTGGGTTTTGCGACCTTCTGACTCAGGCGGAAGAGCATAATGCAGGTGTCGCAGCGCTTGACGTTCGCTTCGCCTGAGAACGAGACCGTACCGTCCGATGCCGGCACACCCTTGACAACGCCGTAGTCGTAAAGCGTGTTCGCAGTTTTTGAATCGGTATCGGAAAAGGCGTCCGTACCTGTATTCGTCGAAAGCTTATAAACCGCGACTATGTAGGAGCAGATTTGTTCTCTCGTTGCATACGCGTTCGGATCGGCTCCCGCTGAAACAATACCGTTATCCAGAGCCCATGCGAGAACGTCCGAATACCACGGGTCGGTTTTGCCGGAATAGCCAGCGCAGCCAACACCTGCCATCGCGCAGACGAGCTTCAGCGCCTCGCAGTTTTTAACGGGGTTCTGCGGAAGGAAAGTCCCGTCCCCGTAGCCATTAATAACGCCCTGCGAGTACATGGCACTTACTTCGGTATAGTAATAGTCCGTTTCCGAAATGTCGCTGAAGGAAGAGGCCGCTTCCGCCGCTGTCATTGGGACAAGGCTTATTATAAGCGCTGTTATAAGGAGCGTGCATATAAGCCTGCCCGCGGTTTTTCCTGTTTTCATGGCCGCCTCCTGTCCGGGGGAATCTTTATTTAGTAGTACGCGCTATATAGATATTATAGGGCAGCTGGTCAGATAATTCCAGCTTTTTTTCCTATTGCGGATAGGGATAATTATCGTCTTTAGATTAGCGGCAAAAATTGAAAGATATGGCAGGCATAGCTGTATTAATAATTGCCTCTTTAAACTAATAAAGCGGGAAATTTTTATTCAAATTCACTTTTTTGCGAATACCGGCGAATTTGAGTTTTACCAATCGAATAAGTGTGATATTATGACTCCATAGTGTTTCCATTATTATGTAAGGAGTGACTGATTTGAACCACGAATTCAGCGTAAACAGCCCGTTTCTGTTTGCCGCCGCCGCAATAATTCTGGCGCTGGTCATGGCGCAGGCGGTTTTCTTTCTGGTACGAGCGTGGCGTCAGGCAAAGAAGTTGGGCATCGAGACGTCAATGCTAAAAAGCGTTGTGAAGTCCAGCGCAATTTTCACTATAGTGCCGGCGTTCTCGATTCTGATTGGCGTAATTGC
>JASDTK010000162.1:0-13574 GCA_041891555.1 Oscillospiraceae bacterium | reverse complement strand
TATGACCTGTCGCTGGCCCGCAAGCAGGGCAAGCTGCGCCTGGATCGCGGCTTGGCGTTGGGCTTCCGCTGCCTTGGCTACGACTCTCTGTTGTCGGGGCTATCACCTATGAGACACCCGCGGCGGCTGCGGCCGCTAACGCGCTCGGTACGAGCTTGGGCGACACATCTGTCATGCTGACGGCGAGCCAGTACACGACTATTGCGTGGGTTATGACCCTTGGCATCATGGCAAGCGTTATACTGCCTCCGATAATCGGGCGCAAGCTCCTCAATGGTGTCGGAAAGGTCGAAACGCGCGACAAGCGCTGGGGCGAGATATTGATGTCGGCTCTTTTCATGGGCATGATCTCTGCCTTCCTAGGCATGATATTCGGAAATGTCAGCGTTGGGCTTACAGGGTGGATACCCGTCTTTGTCATGCTCGCGTCGATGATTCTTATGCTTATCTGTGCGGTTCTGATGAAAAAGTTCAAAATCAAATGGATAGAGGACTATGCCCTGCCGATTTCCATGATCGGAGCGATGGCTCTGGCCATTCCAATTACAAACGCCGTGAACGCGGCCGTAAGATAAGGAGGGGACAGTATGAAAACAAAAAATCTCAGCTATGATGCCGCGACCGATTTGTGGGGACGGATATGGATGGGCGGAATGGGTGTCATGCTCCTTATGTTCCCCACCGCGGCCTGCCTTTACTTTAACGCGTGGCCGGAAGCGAAGCCTTTTCTTCAGGGACTTCTGGCAATAGGCCCGATGTACTGGGCCGTCGGAGCGATAGAGGTGCTTACATATGTCCCCATGCTGGGCGCCGGAGGCAGCTATCTCGCGTTTATTACGGGAAACCTCACGAATCTCAAGGTTCCCTGCACGATTACCGCGCTGAATAAGGTCGGCGCGAAGCCCGGCACGCCGGAGGGCGAGGTCGTCGGAACGATTGCCGTCGCTGTCTCGAGCATTGTTACGACTCTAGTGATTTTCATCGGCATTCTTCTCATCGCGCCGCTGACTCCGATACTGGACAGCCCCGCGCTCAAACCCGCATTTGACCAGATACTTCCCGCGCTGTTCGGCGGGCTTGGAATAGCTCTTATCGGGCGCAACCTGAAGGTTTCGATAGCCCCTATAGTCTCGATGATAATTTTGTTCGTGTGCGTGCCCGCACTCGCGCCAAAGGGAGCAATATTCGTTCCGGTAGCCGCGCTCATAGCGATTGCGGCGGCGCGTGTGATGTACAAAAAGGGCTGGCTTGAATAAACAGGAAGGGATGTTCTAATGATTGGCTATATTATCGGCTATGCGGTTCTCGCTTTAATCGTGGCGATTATCGCTGTTCTGCTTATCCGAACCGCTAAGTTTAAGCCGCTGCCACAGACTGCCGTTCCGCATACGGAGGTCGAAATCGACGCTGAAAAGGCTGCACGGGATTTTTCTGAAATGCTCCGCTGCAAGACCGTATCTCACGCCGACCCTTCGCTTGACGACGAATCGGAATTTTTAAAATTCGAGCTGCTGCTACCAAAGCTTTTTCCGCATGTTTACTTTACCTGCGAATACGAGCGCCTGAATTCCCGCGCGCTTTTATTCCGCTGGAAGGGTAAAACAGACTTAGCTCCGGTAATTTTCATGGCGCACTTCGATGTCGTTTCAGTGAACGAGGCAGAGTGGTCACGCCCCGCGTTCGAAGGAATCATAGAAAACGGTGAAATCTGGGGTCGCGGCGCGCTTGACACAAAATCTACCCTGCTCAGCGTCCTCTCCTCTGCTGAGACACGCATGGCTGAGGGCTTCGTGCCTGAACGCGATATGTATTTCTGCTTTGGCGGAGATGAGGAGGTCATGGGAGGCGGAGCGCCTTCAATTGTTGACGAGCTTCAAAAGCGAGGCGTCAAGCCCTGCTTTGTGCTGGATGAGGGCGGCGCGATTGTCGATAACGTATTTCCCGGAGTCGATAAGAGCTGCGCGCTCATAGGAATCGCCGAAAAGGGAAACTGGAACCTGAAGCTCAGGGCCGTTTCCAAGGGCGGGCACGCCTCCGCGCCTCCGTCCGAATCCCCCGTGGATTTGCTCGCCTACGCCTGCCGCAGAATACATGACCATCCCTTTAAATTTCACCTTACAAAACCCGCGGAAGAAATGTTTTCGAACCTTGCGCCGCATTCCGGGTTCCTTTACAGGATGATTTTTTCGAACCTCTGGCTTTTTCAGCCCGCGCTCGATTTATTAACAAGGAAGCAGGGCGGAGAGCTGAACGCTCTCGTGCGGACGACCGTAGCTTTTACGATGACGGAGGGCAGCAGCGGTGCAAACGTACTGCCCAGTGAAGCGAGTCTCACAATGAACGTCCGTTTGCTTGAAGGCGACACGAAGGAAAGCGCACTTGAGCGTATAAAGAAGCTTGTAAATAAGAATTCTATCGAATACATACCGCTTGTAGGCTCTAATCCGTCAAAAGTTTCCCCGACGGAAACCCTGAGTTTTCTCGCTCTTGAGCAGGCAATCAGGGAAAGCTTTGCGGACGTTCTCGTTTCCCCCTATCTCATGATTGCGGGCAGCGACTCGCGGCACTATCTGCGCATCTGCGACAATGTTTTCCGCTTTTCCGGGATGTACCTCTCCGGCGAGGAGCGCGAAATGATACACGGCAAAGACGAACGTATTCCGATTACAAAGCTCGCAGACACCATTAAATTCTATTATCGGCTGATAGGAATAGTACAGGATATCTAGTTGAGAAAGGCGCATCGGGTTTGCTCCAGATGCGCCGTGTTTCTTATTTTTTATTCACCACAGTATCCATGTACTCGGCAATCAGGTCGTTTATTTCCTTTTCGGATTTATAACGGAAGTCCGTGTTGTCGACGTCCAGCGTAAGCATCGGAATCGCGTACCGTTCCAGCACAACATCCGAAACCATTTTTGTGCTTGCCCACGCGTGCTTACAGCCCCTGTTTCCCAGAAAGATGAACACGTCCGGTTCGTATTCGCGAAGCAGGTCGCTTATCGAGGCAAGAAGCTCCTCGCCCGAAACGCCTGCGCCGTGCGCCATTGAGCCCGACTGTATTCTTCGGCACATGAGGTCAAGGCAGGCTTGCCTGTTTTCAGGTTCCGTAAACAGCTCGCGCGGGGCAAAGCAGAAGCCGTCCGCGACGGTGACCGCGCCGAAGTTTTCTTCGAGCATTGCCGTAATTTTGCTGCCTTGCCGTATCAAATTGTGGAGCAGCAGCACTCTGTGCTTTTCGCCGTTCGGACAGGGACCTGCCCCGGAATCGATACGCTCTTTTAACAGAGAGATTTCCGTTTCAAGGAGCTTCACCATCTCCTCCGTCGGGCCGAAGGCGTTCATGAGCTCGTTCCAGAGCGCTTCGTGCGAGGACAGGGGACAGGGATGACTCCGCCTGAGCTCTGCACACTCTTTGAGAAGCACAGCCGAACGGTTATAGAGCCCCATACAGTATTTGACCTTATCCCAATCGAGCTTCTTGCCCGCTATTTCCTCCATAAAACCGATGAAATAATCAAACTGCATCCCGATATAGCGACTGCTGCTTGCATCCCTGCGAAGAGGAATATCAAAATGCAAGCTGGGAGCGTCGAGATATCTGCCGATTTCAGGACAGGCGGCACGGGCTGATTCACAGGCAATCGGAACCGTCACATAGGCGTCGGGCTTCAGTCCGAGGATACCTGAAAGCAGAATTCCCGTATTGGTCTTATTAAGCGAGCACAGGGAAGAGTTCGCGTGTGTCTCGGCTTCATTTATCAATTTTGATGTCAGCGCTTCATCCCGTGACAGACGCGACGGGATAAGGTCCAGGCAAAGAGGGACGCAGTCGAGCGCGTATAGTATCTCGAGCGGGACAGGCCCGTTTGTAAAAATCAGCTTTTTCCCATTTTTGTGTGCGTTATTGACGGCTTGCCAGTAGCAAAGGTCGCCCGGGCTGTCTGGCGTTTCGGGCTCCGCCGCCGATACCTGGCATATATAGTTGATAATGCTCAGATTTCCGTCCAGAACGGCTTGCCTTCTCAAATCATCCGTCATTCCACGTTCCTCCAAATTTCTGTATTAAGTATAATCGCTTCAGATTTTCATTATCCTATATTCGGAGAAAAATTCAAGCCCTGTTTCTTTGGAAGCTTATTTCTCTAAAAAAATTATAAAAAATAATAGGTACTTGAAATCCTATAAATCCTATAGTATAATAAGGTCAATGAAAGGGGGCGATCAGTGTGAAGATAACAACGAAAGGGCGCTATGCGCTGCGTATCATGGTCGACCTCGCACAGCAAAAGGCCGATGCCTTTATTCCGCTCAAAGAAATCACCGAACGTCAGGAAATTTCAGAGAAATACGGAGAAATGATAATCGGTCTTCTGAGCAAAGCCGGAATTGTCTACAGTTCACGCGGAAAAGGCGGCGGCTACAAGCTCTCTAAGACCGCCGAAAAATACTCTGTCGGCTCCGTACTCAAGGCGGCGGAGGGAAGCCTTGCTCCGGTCACCTGTCTGGAGCTGCCGGAAAATATATGCCCAAACGCCGGACATTGTGAGACTCTTCCGATGTGGAAAGAACTGGATCGAAGAATTGACGAATATCTTGAAAGCGTCACTATTGCTGATCTCGTGAAGCAGACTAAGACCACAAAAAGCTGCTCCTGCATCGAATCACATAATATGTGACAAAATATATATCTAAACAAAGGGAAAAAAGTCATCCGTATTGACAAAACGATAAGCAGATGCTATAATCCTATTAGTCCTATAGGATATAAAGAATTAGCACATACAATATCATATGAAGCGTTCTCAAAAGGCAAAAGGATGTGTTAAAAATGGGAATCAAGGAGCTTCAGGAAAAGATTCTGAAGCTGAAAAAAGAAAAAAATATATGCATTCTGGCTCACAGCTACCAGGCCAGGGAAATAACGGAGATAGCCGATTTTACCGGCGATTCCTTCGGCCTGAGTGTAGAGGCGTCAAGGGCTCCGCAGAGCACCGTCATCATGTGCGGCGTGCGTTTCATGGCGGAGACGGTGAAAATTCTTTCACCTGAAAAGACGGTATATCTCGCAAATCCTCTAGCGGGCTGCCCGATGGCGGAGCAGATGGACAGGGATTTAATAGCGCAGGTTAAGCAGCAGTACCCCGACTATACGGTAGTATGCTATATCAACACTACGACAGAACTCAAGACAGTCTGCGACGTCTGCGTTACCTCGTCCTCGGCGGTGAAAATCGTCGGGAAGTTACCGAATAGAAATATTCTTTTTATTCCGGATAAACAGCTTGGCGCCTGGGTAGCAAAACAGCTACCGGAAAAAAACTTCAAGCTTTTGCAGGGCGGCTGCCCGACGCATCTGCGCGCTGGAATGCGCGAAGTGAGAAAGGCGAAGGCCCTGCACCCCGAAGCGCTTCTTCTGGCTCATCCCGAGTGCCTGCCGGAGGTCGCTGAGGCTGCCGACTTTGTCGGTTCCACCACCGCAATCATGGACTACGCAAAAAAATCCGGCTCCAAGGAATTTATCATAGGAACAGAGCTTGCGATACTCAGCCATCTCCAGTATGAATGCCCCGATAAAAGCTTCTATCCACTTTCAATCGACCTTGTATGCCACAACATGAAGGTCACAACGCTGACCGATGTGTTTAACTGTGTGAAGGGCGTCAGCGGGGAAGAAATCAGGCTTGACGAGGAAACAAGAATAAAAGCGAAAATTTGCATCGATCGCATGATCGAGCTTGGATAATAACAAAATTGAAAGGGAGACTTGAAATGAACGTATATGCGGACAACGCGGCTACTACGAAAATGAGCCAGACCGCACTTGAGGCAATGCTTCCGTGTTTTACGGAGAGCTACGGCAATCCGTCCAGTCCTCACCACATAGGGCAGGAAGCCGCAAAACTGCTCATCGCCGCAAGAAAGACCGTCGCTGACCTCATCGGCGCGGAGCCCAGCGAAATAATCTTTACCTCCGGTGGCAGCGAGGCGGACAATCAGGCGATAGTCACAGCAGCGACATTGGGAGCCAAGAAGGGCAAAAAGCACATAATATCAACAAAATTCGAACACCATGCCGTTCTCCATACGCTGCTGAAGCTTGAAAAAGAGGGCTATGAAGTAACACTGCTCGACGTGCATGAAAACGGAATCGTAAGGCTCGAGGACCTGGCCGCGGCAATACGGCCCGACACCGCTCTCGTAACCATTATGTATGCGAACAACGAAATCGGAACAATACAGCCGATAGCCGAAATCGGAACGCTCTGCAAGGAAAAGGGTGTCATCTTCCATACAGACGCCGTACAGGCGGCGGGGCATCTTCCCATAAACGTAAAAGAACAGAAAATTGATATGCTGTCTCTTTCGGCGCACAAGTTCCACGGCCCCAAGGGCGCGGGCGTCTTGTTTGTAAGGCGCGGCATCCCGATAAGCGCCATCATCGAGGGCGGCGCTCAGGAACGCGGCAAGCGTGCCGGAACCGAAAACATGCCGGCGATAGTCGGTATGGCCGCGGCCTTCAAGGAAGCCTGCGACAACATGTCCGAAAACATGCCGAAGGTTCAGGCTTTGAGGGATAAGCTCATTGACGGCATCCTGAGGCTGGACGAAGTCATTTTGAACGGCGACAGGGAAAAGAGACTGCCGGGAAACGTGAACGTCTCCATAAAAGGCATTGAGGGCGAAAGCCTGCTGATGATGCTAGATATGCAGGGCATCTGCGCCTCCTCGGGCTCCGCCTGCACCTCAGGCTCACTCGACCCCAGCCATGTCCTGCTTGCAATCGGGCTTATCCACGAGGTTGCGCACGGTTCGCTGCGCTTAAGCCTCAGCGAATACAACACGGAAGAAGAGGTTGACTACATTCTGGAGAAGTTGCCTCCGATAGTGGAAAGACTCAGAAATATGTCCCCTGTCTGGAAAAGAATGAAGGAGGTAAAGTAAGATGCTGTACAGTGAAAAAGTGATGGACCATTTCTCAAATCCGCGCAACGTCGGGGAGATCGAGAACGCGGACGGCGTGGGAGAAGTAGGCAACGCAAAATGCGGCGACATAATGAAAATTTATCTCAAGATTGACGATGGCATCATTACAGATGCGAAATTCAACACCTTCGGCTGCGGAGCCGCGATAGCGACGAGCTCAATGGCAACCGAGATGATAAAGGGTAGAACCATTGACGATGCGCTTAAGCTCACAAACAAGGCCGTAGCCGAGGCGCTGGACGGGCTGCCCCCCGTTAAGATGCACTGCAGCGTGCTCGCCGAGGAAGGCGTGCGTACAGCGATGCTCGATTACTACACCAGACGAGGAGAAACCATGCCCGAGGAGTACAGACCGAAGTGCGACGGCGACTGCTCTGAATGCGAATAATTTGTGTGTACCCCCCCATGCGCCCGCAGCGTTTTTTGAGTTTCCGCGCTGCGGGCGGAAATCTTCAGATAACCCCCCGGGAGGGTTGAAAATGCTGGCAGGATGTCTTATAATATCATAAGAAAACTGTAATTGGATTTAATTTCAGGAGGAATTTTTATATGCATGATGACCATACTCACATTCACGAGCATGAACATACTCACGACCATTGCTGCTGCGGTGAACAAAAGGCTCAGCCGGCGGACGAGGACCTTGCCCTTCTGAACTATATGCTCGAGCATAACCGCCACCACGGCGAGGATCTGCATGAGCTTTATCATTCGCTTGAGGGCGCAGGCAAAACCGAAGCCGCAAAGCTTGTTGCGGACGCGCTGCATTATTATGACCACGGCAACGAAAAGCTTGCCGAGGCACTCAAGCTCTTGGGAGGAAAATAAAATGTGTCTTTCAACGGCATACGTTGTTGGAGACGGCAGCGAAAAGTTTGTCGCCGACAGGATAACGAATGTAAACATTGAGGGCAATAAGGTCTGGCTCACGACGCTTCTTGGCACACAGACCGTCGTGGAAGGTTCGCTTAAAAGCGTAGACCTCAATAGAAATGTGATATACATCGAGGCAAAACAGTGATTTTTTCCAGTTTTCTTTCAGTAATCCAGCTGTTTTTCGGTCTATAAAACAAAACTGTTTTGATTCTCCGGAAAATGCCTTGACAAATCCGAAAGTGTACTTTATTATGACCTCAAGCAAGGGCGCTGTAAAGAAATTTACAGTGCCTATTTTTATTAATATTAATTCTAATTTCAGCCAAACTTCGAAAGCATAATAGCGCAACTGATGCATATATTGGTATATATCGCATTGATTCATGACAAAGGGGTCAAATCGAGCAGCCGGGCAAGCGGCTCTCGGTTCGACCCCGTTTTTTTTATTTTAGAAGGAGGTTTAGCGTGAAAGAAAATATTAAACCACCGCAAAAACGACATAACAATAAAGCCCTGCAAAAAAAGCAACTTTTGCAGAGCAACGGCAATGGTGAAAATACAAACTAGCCTACAGACAGCCCCTGAGCTTCGAGAAATTTAACAGCCTGCTTAATGGCCTTGGTCTTCTGCTTTTCTTTAAGTTCCTGCGGCATATCGATTTTATAAAGGTCGCAGGGATTCCAAACCTCGCCGGTAGACATCATAGAGAATATAGCAGTGAGAATCATTCGGGCGATGGCGATAATGGCACGCTTCTTGCCCCTGCGTTTGGAAATCTGTTCATACTTCAGACGGTAATAGGAAGAATTCGTCGCTTTCACGGCTGCGTGAGCGACTTGCACCAACGCAGGTTTGAGATATACTCCGGCACGTGTAATGCGAACAGACTTCTTCTTTCCGGCAGATTCGTTGTTACCGGGCGTTAAACCTGCCCAGCAGCATAGACGTTTGGATGAATCAAATTGGGCCATATCAGTACCAATTTCGGAAATGATGGTAATTGCAGAGTTGCGGTCAACTCCGGGGATGGTACGCATAAGGGAGATTAAGCCTTCATAGTCTGCGACCATAGAATCGATTGCCGTATCAAGCTGTGCAATGGAATTTTCAATATAGCCAAGATGGGAGCGGACAATCTGCATCCTAAATTTCTGCTCTGGAGTAATGGAGTAACCCTCAATTGCTTCAAGCACGGTATCGGCTTTCTTTTTGAGCGAATACTTTAAAAGAGAAACACAATGTTCCGAATTGAAGGCCTCTTCAGATATTAAATAATCAGTAATAGCAGAGGCAGATTTTCCAAACATGTCGGACACAACGGAATCAAGAGCAACATTGCAAACGGTAAGGGCATTCTGAAAACGGTTTTTTTCACTGCTTTTCATTGAAACGAGCTTGTAACGGTAACGGGTAAATTCACGGAGAATACGGATTGGTTTTGATGGAATAAAGCTCCCTGGCACAAGCCCAAGACGGAATAAATCTCCAATCCATTTGGAATCTTTGGTATCGTCCTTGTTTCCTTTAACAGCCTTTACCCATTTGGGATTGGCAATGGTAACGTGGATACTGCGTTCCTCCAGAATATTGAAAACTGGAACCCAATACTTCCCCGTAGATTCCATGCAAACATCAAGGCAATTGTTAGAATGAAGCCAATCTGCGAATCGGTGAAGTTCACCATTGTAGGTTGAAAAGCGTTTCTTTTGGTAGTGCGGCTGGATTCCGTTGTCGGTAGAGATAATGGTCCCCACCAAAAAAGACTTGTGAACATCAACTCCGCAGCATACCGGATATACAACCTTCAAATCATATCTTCCTCCTTAAAACAATGCGAGGAAGAAGGTAGTGACTGAATCATCACACAATTTAACAGGTGCTAAAACAATTCTTAGCGTACGTGCTCATGGCAACACTTATTTGTGCTTGAAAAGATGATTCTAACACTGATTTATATACTGTTTTCGCAAGAAAGTGCATCTACGACTCCTCCTACCGTGCGTTGTAGTGTGCCTTCTCCTCAAAACAAATTATACTACAAAATAACCGCAAGTCAGCCTACTTTCATTCCTATTTGTGCTGACGCATAGCGGCAGAATGGAGTTTTATATGAAAAAGCAGTCATCCTCTCCGCACGTGGGAAAAGAAAAGCTCATTCCCATTATTACGCTCTATATCGTTTCATCTGTTATCATTCTCGTCGGCACGGCTTTCAGCGTCTACAGCCTGATAAACGGAATCACTCTTCCCGTGCTGTCAAATCAAATTCCGGGAGCAGTCTTTGGGGCAGTCGTGATATTCCTCGGAATTAGATATTTGATTTCAGTCAGAAAGCTTCAAACCGAGGTCTATAAATCCACTTCTTCCTTTTCATGGAGCAATTTCAAAAAGAAAACGAAAGCAAAATCATAGTCGAAAACAAATCGCGATTTGTCAATTATATTAAAGATGGGGTGTAGAAAAATGAAAGTATTCAGAAAAATGTTTGGCGTACTTCTCATTGTCATGCTGGTCGCGTCTCTATTTGTGATCACCGCATGCGCGGAGGGAGCCGACCCGACCGGTGCGAGCTATATTGCAACTACTGGCAGTGAAACGCTTCAGGATGTCGCCACAACGGCAAACAAAGCGTACTTTGGCGCGAACTTTACATGGGTTATGATCTGTGCGTTCATGGTCTTTTTCTTCCAGTGCGGCTTTGCAATGGTTGAAACGGGCTTCTGCCGCGGAAAGAACGCCGCTCACACCATGACAATGAATTTCATGGTCTTTCTCGTCGGCGCTGTCGGATATTTCCTCGTCGGCTTTGCTCTCCAGATGGGGGGGTCCGGCGGCGCCGTTGGTCTTGGCAGCGGCGGCTCAGCTCTTAACGGAATGGTATCAATTGCAGGCCTGGGCGGTATCGTGGGCTACAAAGGATTCATGCTGGGCGGTACTTATGATGCGGGTATCTACGCGCTGTTTTTCTTCCAGATGGTGTTTATGGACACGACTGTCACGATTCCCACCGGCGCAATGGCAGAACGCGTTAAATATTCCGCGGTAGTAATTACCTCGTTCTTTATTTCGATGTTCCTTTATCCGCTATTTGCAAACTGGGTATGGGGCGGCGGCTGGCTCTCAACTCTCGGCAAGAACTTCGGCCTAGGCCACGGTGTTGTTGACTTCGCAGGCTCCGCTGTTGTTCACTGCATGGGCGGTATGCTTGCTCTCGCCGGCGCAATCGTCCTCGGTCCCCGTATAGGCAAGTTTAAAAAGGACGGCTCCGCAAGAGCTTTCCCAGGACATAACATTCCGATGGCTATAATCGGAACCATTATCCTGTTCTTCTGCTGGTTCTCGTTCAACGCGGGGTCCACGCTGAACTCCTCCGATTTTAGGCTCGCCGTGGTCGCAACTAACACGATGATTGCAGGTGCTGTCGGCGGTCTTATCGCGATGTTCTATATGTGGATTAAGTTCGGCAAACCCGATCCCTCCATGACGGCAAACGGAACTCTGGCAGGTCTTGTCGCTATAACGGCTCCCTGCGCATTTGTAAACGGTATCTCGGCAGCCATCATCGGCTTAGTGGCTGCAATCCTTGTCTGCCTTGCTGTTCCTTTTATTGAAAACAAGTTTAAACTCGATGATCCTGTCGGTGCAATATCCGTACACGGTGTCAACGGTATGTGGGGCGTCATTGCTCTGGGCCTCTTTGCAGACGGCAAGTACGGCGACGGTATCAACGGTGTATCCGGCGGCGTTACAGGACTGTTTTTCGGCGACAGCTCGCAGTTCGTTGCACAGCTGGTTGCGTGCGCTGTTCTCATCGTCTGGGGCTTCGGCGTATCATTTCTGTTCTTTAAGCTCCTTGACAAGGTTTGGGGCCTGCGCATCTCTCCTGAAGCGGAGCTTGAAGGGCTCGATATCCCAGAAATGGGCGTCCTTGCCTATCCTGACCAGCAGATGATTAGAGGAGAGTTGGATTATGATTCCTCCGACAACGCACCTATCAAGCAGCTTGAGCGATTCGGCTACAACACTCCGAAAAAGGTTACCGTTCCCGCTGCTCCCAAGGTCGGCATCGATAAAGCTGTTCCCGTCGAGCTCGTCTCAAAGCCCGCAACCGCGGTTGCTTCCGATGTCAAAATAACTAAGATTGAGATTATATTTAAGCAGAGCAGGTTTGAAGCCTTCAAGCTTGCTATGAACGAAATCGGCGTCACAGGCATGACGGTCACGCAGGTTCTCGGCTGCGGAATACAGAAGGGTAAGACCGAGTTCTATCGCGGAGTTGAGACAGAAGTGAACCTCCTCCCCAAGGTGCAGGTCGAGATTGTTGTTGCAAAGGTTCCTGTCAGAACAGTCATCGAAACCGCGAAAAATGTGCTTTATACCGGAAACATCGGTGACGGCAAAATATTTGTCTACGATGTTGAAAACGTCGTAAAGGTTCGCACAGGCGAAGAAGGCTACGACGCTCTGCAGGACGTAGAATAAAGGTCATTGTAAAGCTGAGGCTGTAGGGGCCAACTCTCCTCTGCTTTACTAACCATAATGGCAAGACACTGGCGGCAGCGGCCAACTCCAACCGCTGCCGCCCTATTACGCGCCCGAAGCATCCCGCTAAAAGACGGGATGCTTCGTTTTTTATCCTCGCTCAGGTCCCCTGCATAAAATAAGCAAGGGAGGTGATGCGCTATCGGTGATTTTAAGTGTATCCCCAGTGCTCAGCTCGTCTACATAGCTTCAACGATTTCGGTAGCCATTGCCGAGGAGATTCCTGATGACGAAGAGCTGAACGTTGTTGCCGCTCTGGTTTCGGCAATCGGGAACAATCTTTCTTTAATTGCCGCTCAGAGGCAGAGGTGCTGTCCGGATAAAGACTCATAGCTCGACGATTTTAGTGGCGATATTTTCGCAGAACTTTTTGTCGTGCTCGATGAAAAGCAGAGTAGGCTCATATTCAAGCAGCAGCTTTTCAATCTGCATACGCGAGATAACGTCGATGAAATTGAGCGGTTCGTCCCATACATAGAGGTGCGCTCGCTGGGAGAGACTCCCGGCGATGAGCACCTTTTTCTTTTGTCCTCCTGAGAAATCCGCCATATCCTTTTCAAACTGAGTCCTTGAAAAATCGAGCTTTCGGAGCATCGCTCGAAAAAGGCTTTCGTCAAGCCCATTCTTCGACGCATACTCGGAAAGGCTGCCGAAAAGCTGCCCCGTTTCCTGTGATACATAGGAAATAATTACTTGACTGGCTCTGTACAGTTCGCCCGTAAATTTAAGCGGCTCGCCGTTAATGAGCTTAAGAAGGCTTGACTTTCCGCTCCCGTTTTTGCCTCTGAGGGCTATTCTGTCCCCCTGCTTTATTTCAAAGCTCACGTTTTGGCAAGCAAGTCTTTCTCCATAGGAAATACTTATATTTTTAAGCTCTGCAAGCCTATCGGCGTGATATTTTAGCGTGATGAGCTTAATTTCATCGTTGTTCTCAAGGTTTTTTAGAAGTTTCGATTTTTCTTCAATTGCTGAGACCTGCCGTTCCTCTATAGCCTTTGCTCTTGACATCATCTTCTTGGACTTTGCACCCTGCAAGGGCCTCCGGCCGATGTTCTTTTCAGTGCTTTTCGGGTCAAATCCAATTTTTCGCCGTTCCGCGGCGTCCGACCACTGCGCCTTTTCTCTGGCCGTTTCGGTACGCCTGTTTACTTCCTTTTTAAGTTTTTTAT
>JASDTK010000161.1:5576-19784 GCA_041891555.1 Oscillospiraceae bacterium | reverse complement strand
GCCCCAGACCCTTGCGCTGCCCGATTGTATAGTGAATAAGCCCCTTGTGCGTTCCGAGAATTTTACCCGCGCTGTCCGTGAAATTGCCGGGGGGGGATATAATATTCATCGTGTTTTCAAGAAAAGCGGCGTAGTCTCCGTCCTTAACAAAGCAGATGTCCTGACTGTCGGGCTTTCTGGCGTTTACGAGTCCCTGTTCCTCGGCAAGGCGGCGCACCTCGCTTTTATTCAGGCTTCCCAGCGGCAGGAGCGTCCTTTTGAGCTGTTCCTGCGTCAGACCAAAGAGAACATAGCTCTGATCCTTTGTAGAATCGGTTGCCTTTTTTAAAAGATATCTACCGGTATTATTGTCATATTCAACACGGGCGTAATGCCCAGTTGAGATGTAATCCATATCAAGTACAAGAGCGCGGTCAAGAAGCTCATTGAACTTAATGTAGCGATTGCAGTCAATACAGGGATTCGGCGTATCACCCCTCGCGTACGCGGATGCAAAGCGGTCTATGACCTGCTCCCTGAACTGCTCGCCGAAATTGAAAACGTGGTGGCTGAAACCAAGTTTATACGCCACGCTGCGTGCGTCCTCGACATCTGAAAGGGAACAGCAGGTTCTTGAGCGGTCAAGACCGATATCCTCGTTTGAAAAAAGCTTCATAGTGACGCCGGTCACATCGAAGCCCTGTTCTATTAAAAGTGCTGCGGCAACGGAGCTGTCCACACCGCCGCTCATCGCTACAAGTACTTTTTTCGCCATCTGTTCTCCTGTTATCCGGCAAGCTCAATGCCCGTACGAATAGTTTTATCTTAAAGTATAGTATTTATAATAGCATTTGTGCTATTTTAATTCAACCCGTATATGCTCATTTATGACCTCGGCTTTTGCGAAAAACGATAAGGAGCCGCCAGAAGTGACGACCCCTTATCGGAAAGACCTGAGACAATGGATTATTCGGAGAAGAGCGGAGTCGAAAGATAGCGCTCACCTGTGTCCGCAAGCAGAACCACGATTGTTTTACCTTCGTTTTCGGGACGTTTGGCAAGCTCGGAGGCAGCCCAGGCGGCGGCGCCTGAGGAAATACCGATGAGCAGACCGTCCGTCCTTGAAAGCTCGCGTCCGACTTCAAAAGCGTCTTCGTTCCTGACTCTGATGATCTCGTCATAAATCTTCGTGTTCAGAACATCAGGGACAAAGCCCGGGCCTATGCCCTGAATCTTGTGCGGACCTGCCTTGCCCTCCGAGAGCACAGGGGAGGCGTCAGGCTCGACGGCGACAATTTTGATGTTCGGGTTCTTTGACTTCAGGTATTCGCCTACGCCGGTGACAGTACCGCCTGTACCGATACCGGCGACAAAAATGTCGACCTTGCCATCGGTATCCTCCCAGATTTCGGGGCCGGTAGTCGCTTTATGAACAGCGGGGTTAGCCGGGTTTGTAAACTGTCCCGGTATAAAGGAATGGGGTATCTCGTCGGTCAGCTCCTTGGCCCGCGCGATTGCGCCGGGCATACCCTTCACACCTTCGGTCAGAACGAGCTCCGCGCCGTAAGCCTTAAGAAGGTTTCGGCGCTCCACGCTCATCGTTTCGGGCATCGTGAGTATAATACGGTAGCCGCGAACTGCTGCAACGGAAGCGAGTCCTATACCCGTGTTGCCGCTTGTAGGCTCAATGATGACGGAGCCGGGCTTCAAAAGGCCCTTTTCCTCGGCGTCGTCAATCATAGACTTGGCAATCCTGTCCTTGACGCTTCCCGCGGGATTGAAATATTCGAGCTTTGCAATTACCGTCGCTTTGAGAGCGTGCTTCTTTTCGTAATTCGAGAGCTCCAAAAGAGGAGTTTTTCCTATCAGCTCCGTCAGGCTCTTATAAACCTTTGCCATAATGTTACCTCCGATTATTAATAACATATAATTCATATATGCTTAATATGTTATACACATAATATGCTCGAGAAGTCGCTTTGTCAATAGTGTTCCCAAGAAAAAATATAAATTCTATATGAATTATATACTATTGACAAAGAAGTGCATATATTATATTATCCATTACATACTAATGCCGTATGAAAAGCTTGCTTTAATACAAGCTAACGGAGGAAACATGAGAATTTCAACAAAAGGACGTTATGCGCTGGCAGCAATTGTCTCAATGGCTCAGCAGTACGGCGGCGGGGAATACATTACCGCGGTCAGCATTTCCAATAAGCTCGGAATATCCAAGATATATCTCGAACAGGTTTTCTCCCTGCTCAGGCGAGGAGGACTTGTGATATCGGTAAAAGGCGCGCAGGGCGGGTATCTGCTTTCGCGCTCTCCGGACAAAATCAACGCCTTTGATGTGCTTTCAGCTGTGGAAAGCTCACTTTTTGAAAGGACGGAGGACACTGTCGTGGATAAGGCGCCGGAAATTGAAAAGGCAACGCGCGCGCTCGTATTCGACGAGTTGGACGCCACGCTTCGAGCTGTCCTTGAAAATGTAACGCTCGAAGATATATTAACAAAGATTCAGCAATATTCTGCCTCTGCTTCAAGTATGTTTTACATCTAATAGTTGGAAATATTGCCAGAATATTACCTTTTATTTGGTTATTTCTCCTTAAAATGCATCTATTTTATCATTCCTGCATCTATCGACATATTTCGCCGGAACATTGCGATATATGTATATTACGGGACTAATTTGTTCTAGTATGATGCAAAGGATGAAAACACCATGAAGAAACTCAAGCTTCGTTTTTTAGCGGCAAAAATCGAATGGCATTGGTGGTTTATCAGGCGTACTCGCAAAAGAGGAAGTTCTTTGCTCAGCCGGGAGGTGTCATTTTCCTCTCAGAAGCTGTATAAGCTCAATCAGCGTCTTTCAGCGCACAGCGCAAAAGCGGTTAGGGCACAGTTGGTATACGAAAGATTGGCACGAACGATATAACAAAAAGGACTCGAAAGAGTCCTTTTGTTTATTCTTGGGCTGTTTACAGCAGCTCAAATTGATCTTTGTGAAAACTCAGCACCAAGTCATCCCTGAGCCTGCCGAGCTCGGCTGACATTGCGCTCCGGTCAACAGACAGATAATCCGCAAGTTCCTGACGGCTGTAGGGAATGCGGAAACTGCTGCTTTTGGCCTTCTGCGCTTCAGAGGAAAGATAACTCAGAAGCTTGTCACGGGTTGTGCGCTTTGAGGTGAACTCAATTTTTTGTGTTAGCGCAACATTTTTCCGTGCGATTATATTCATCAGGTTTCGTATAAGGCGACTGTGAAACGAGCACGCGTTAATGCAGGGCGAGGATAGCCTGCCGCAGTCGATGAACATGATTTCGCTTTCGGTTACAGTGACAACACTGACCGGAAGTTCTTTTATTTCGGCAAACGCGAACGACTCCCCGAAAAGAGCTCCCTGACCCGCGTTTCCGAGTATGCTTCTGTTCCCAAAATAATCGTCCTGATAAATCTGAACCTGCCCCGATAAAACGATGCCGAAGCTTGATATCGTGTCTCCGCACCTGAAAACAGTACGGTTCTTTTCAAACTGGACGGTCTTTGCCGCAAGGCATGAGAGCAGTGACAGGAGGTCCCTTTCGTCTATTCCTGTAAAGAGCGGGCATGTTTTTAAAATTTCAAAATCTTTCTCCATATAAGCCCCGTTTCGTTGTAATTACAACATACATTCTGTCTAAATAATATTAAACTCAAGCCATAAAGTCAAGAAGACAAATTAACGTTTTAGAAAAGGAGAACGAGATGCTCAGAAAGATAATTAAAATAGATGAAAAGGCGTGCACCGGCTGCGGACTTTGTGCCGATGCCTGCCACGAGGGAGCGATAGCCATAGTAAACGGAAAGGCAAAGCTTATGCGCGAGGATTACTGCGACGGACTCGGCGACTGTCTGCCCTCCTGCCCCGTCAACGCCATCAGCTTTGAGGAGCGCGAAGCTCCGGCCTATGACGAGGAGGCTGTGAAGCAGAGCAAAAATAGCGCATGCAATTCCGAGCTGCCCTGCGGCTGCCCCGGAACGCACTCAAAAAGTATAGTACACGCGCAAAAGCTCTCCGAGACCCGCATTGAGCAAACGGAAGCGCCGAGCCGCCTTTCCCAGTGGCCGGTTCAGATTAAACTTGCCCCTGTGAACGCGCCGTATTTCAGAGGCGCGAACCTGCTTATTGCCGCCGACTGCACGGCCTATGCCTACGGCGACTTCCACAACAGGTTTATAAAGAACAGGATAACCCTTATCGGCTGCCCTAAGCTCGACGACACGGACTACAGCGTTAAGCTGACCGAAATAATCAGACAGAACGATATCAAGAGTGTCGCAGTCGTGCGTATGGACGTGCCCTGCTGTGGCGGAATTGAAAACGCGGTGAAGATCGCCCTTCAAAACAGCGGCAAGATGATTCCCTGGCAGGTCGTGACCATTTCGACAGACGGAAGAATTTTAGATTAGTCAAAAAATATAAAACATTACGGAGGTATAAAAATGAGTATGTTTTGCTATCAGTGTCAGGAAACCGCCGGAGGAACCGGCTGCAAAATGCGCGGAGTATGCGGAAAGACAGAGGAGGTCGCAAAGCTTCAGGACCTTCTGATTTACACCGCCAAGGGAGTTTCGGAGCTTGTCGTAAAGGAGAAGCCGGACACCGAAAAGCTGGCCGCCGTGAACGGCGAAGTTCTTAGCAGTCTTTTTATGACCATCACAAACGCCAATTTTGACGCGGACGCGATAGAAGCCCAAATCAGGAGGCTCCTCGCCCTGCGCGACGGTCTGCGAATGAATGCGTCGGGAGCCCTTCACGACTGTGCGGCTTTCACTGTCAGTACAAGAGACGAGATGCTTGAAAAGGCATCATCAGTCGGTGTTCTCGCAACCGAAAACGAGGATGTGCGGTCTCTGCGCGAAATGATTGTCTACGGCATTAAGGGCATGGCTGCCTATGCCGAGCACGCGAAAAATCTGGGCAGAGAGGACCCGTCAATCTATGCCTTTATTTATGAGGCGTTTGCCGCAACTCTGGACGATTCCCTCACTGCTGAGGAGCTCGTCGCTCTTACGCTCAAAACAGGCGAATACGGCGTTAAGGTGATGGCTCTACTTGACGAAGCCAACACCTCAAAATTCGGAAAACCCGAAATTACGTCTGTCAACATCGGAGTCAGGAAGAATCCCGCAATACTCATTTCAGGCCACGATTTGACCGACCTTGAGCAGCTTCTGGAACAGACAAAGGGCACGGGCGTCGACGTCTACACTCACGGCGAGATGCTGCCCGCGCACTACTATCCCGCGTTCAAGAAATACGACAACTTTGCCGGCAACTACGGAAACGCATGGTGGAAGCAGGTCGAGGAATTTGTTTCCTTCAACGGGCCGATACTCTTTACAACGAACTGCATAGTTCCTCCGAGAAGCGAAGAGGTCAGGGCGAGAATATTCACGACGGGTGCTGCGGGCTTCCCGGGCTGCGCTCACATCACAGCTGACGAAAACGGAAAAAAGGATTTTTCCGCAATCATTGAGCTTGCCAAAGCACTGCCTGCTCCTGTGGAAATTGAAACAGGCAGCATAGTCGGCGGTTTCGCGCACGATCAGGTTTTCGCTCTTGCCGACAAGGTCGTTGACGCGGTAAAATACGGCGCAATAAGAAAATTCTTTGTTATGGCGGGCTGTGACGGACGAATGAAATCCAGAGAATATTATACAGATTTCGCGGAAAAGCTTCCGAAGGACACCGTAATTCTGACTGCGGGCTGCGCAAAATATCGCTATAACAAGCTCAATCTCGGCGACATCGGCGGGATTCCGAGAGTTCTCGACGCGGGCCAGTGCAACGACTCTTATTCGCTGGCGCTCATCGCGCTCAAGCTGAAAGAGGTTTTTGGACTCGACGATATCAATAAGCTCCCCATAGCCTTCAATATCGGCTGGTATGAGCAAAAAGCGGTTATTGTACTGCTTGCGCTTCTCTATCTCGGAGTAAAGAACATTCATCTCGGCCCCACTCTCCCGGGATTCCTTTCGCCGAACGTGGCAAAGGTCCTGGTCGAAAGTTTCGGTATCGCCGGTATCGGAACCGCGGACGAGGATATTGAACTGTTTTTGGGTAAATAAAATTTAGCGCTTAGTATACTGTCGTGTGATATATTTGCAGAGCTGAATAATAAAAAAACGGACGGGTAACCCGCCCGTTTTTTTACTGCGACGTCATCCTGCATTCGCCCAGCTCACATAAATAGTGGTTTGCCTCCCTTAGAACATGATCTGCGAGCAGCGGGATAATGATTGATCTTATTTTGCATTCCAGAAGTCCTTCCATTCCGGCAATCTTGAAGGCGCGCAGGCGTTCTGCCGCGGCAATGCTGTTTGCAGTGACCGTAATAGCCTGACAAGGCATCGCAAGAGCCTGCTTTGCCTCGTAAGTCAGCTCGTTGAATTCCTGCGCAAACATTCTCGCTATATTGATAAGCTCCTCTTCGGACGGATCGAGCAGTCCTGCCATGACCTTTGCGTGCCCGCTCATTTTGTCGTTCCAGAATACTTCTTCGTTCAGTATATCCGCTTTTTCCGACATACCTCTTTTCTCAATCAGGCTCTCAAGCATCTCTATATAATGATTGGCCTCCTCAAGCGTATGCTGTATAAGGCTTGGATAATTTGTCGTGAAGGTTCGGCATGAGAGAACGCTCTGCAGAAGTCTCCCTTTAAAGTCCGCGAGAGCCGAGGTCAGCTTCAGGGCTTTACGGTTGAGCACATCGACTCGGCGCTCCATTTCGGCAGCACGTCCGGCGCCCGGGTTCAGAGTCATCTCCCTGCGCGTCAGGTTCAGATTGAAGGACTCGCCGGTATAAAAACCGGTAAGCCTTTCCGCCTCGGATGTATACTGCGTGACGAACTGCCTGGATTCTATAGCTTCATAGCTCACATTTCCGTTTGCAAGCTCGGTTGCCTCGGTGAGGAGTCTTTCAAACTCCGTTTTATAATATCTGGCGTCTCCGGCCAGCCTTGTGTCCTTGGGAGTGAACCCTATTTCCAGAAAGAAGGAGTGTTCCTTCATAATCCTTAAAAAGAACAGGTTCAGATCAAGTGACTTTGTTATGAATTCGTCCCTATATAGCACGTTATCAGCCCCCTTGCACCGAATTTTATAAAAACACGGCTGCTACATTATATTTGGCCGACTATATATGAGTTCCTGCATGGACTTTCCATAATATTGTTGAGTTAAGGGCATAAGCTAAAAAATAACGGATTCAGCGGAGCCCTGCGGGAGGAATTGAATGAACGAATATATTGAAACAGTTTTAAGATCTGCCGGTACGTTTGTGGTACTGCTTTGTCTTGCCCTGCTCATGGGAAGAAAGCAGCTGTCTCAAATGACTTTTTTTGATTATATCGTAGGCATAACGATTGGCTCGATTGCGGCTGTTCTGACAGTAGACAGAACCATAAATATATTTGACGGGGCTATAGCGATTGTAACGTGGTCGGTCCTGCCGATAATTGTAGGATATATCGCGATGAAAAGCATACGATTTCGGCTTCTGGTGGACAGAGAGCCGAAGGTTATTATACAGAAAGGCGTCATTATAAATAAAAATATGCTCAAGGAAAAGTATAATGTCGGAGATTTGCTGATGCAGCTTCGGGACAAGGGCGTTTTCGATATATCAGAGGTGGATTACGCGATACTCGAACCGAACGGAAAGCTCAGTGTTCTAAAAAAGCCGCAGTTCAGCCCTGTGACACCTGCAGAGATTACTCTTGAGCCCAGGCAAACCGGAGTCATGATTGAGCTTGTTATTGATGGGAGCATCATTGAAAAGCATCTGGAGAGCATAAAAAGGGATAAGGACTGGCTTATGGGAGAACTGAAAAAAAGGCAAATCGAAAGCGTAGAAAAAGTGGTTCTTGCTGGATATCTCCCAAGCGGTGACCTGTATGTTTCAGTCCGTAGTGATATGGACGGAGTTCATCTGATTTGATATACGTTATCGCGCATGGGAAGGAGCTTGACTTGCACAGCGGAAAGAGTACAATTACAGTAAAGCACCGCAAAGAAAAGTATTGCGGGCGCATAAAAAATATAGAGAATTTATCTGAGGAGGGCAAAATATGAGCAGCTTTAAAGACCTGCGTATAGTCGATAATTTTTACCAGACTTCGGCATTTTTTCCCATGCCGACCGTGCTTATATCAACGCTCGCGGAGGATGGCAGCACCTCGATCGGTGCCTATTCTCTCTGTTTTCCGTATTATATCGCGGGAAAGGAACGCTATGCGATGCTGCTTGAGTGCCGCAACAGCTCGAATACGGCTCAGCATCTCCTGCGCTCGGGCGTCTGCGCGCTGAACTTTATTGAGGATTCACGTGCCGATTTTAAGGAAGCAGTCAGACTGGGTTTTCCCGGCGAGACTTCAGCCGAGAAAATGGCGGGATGCAGATTTGAACTGGAAAAGGGACAGTGCGAAGGGGAGCGCCCGCTTGTTATCAAAAGCGCCTATCAGGTATTTGAATGCACCTGGGCGTCCGAACTTGAAAATGCCTTTGAAGATAGAGCCCGCATAGGTCAGCTCGAGGGGATGGAGCCGCCCTATAGAAATTTTAACGGTGTTACAAGCAAATTCGGCTGTCATTTTATACTTAAGATAGACAAAATACTCATGAAGGAAAAGCAGTACAAAGCGATAATAAACGGTGTGAAGGCCTCAGCATTTCCGCATGTGCCGGTGGATTACGGCTACCGCGATTCCAAGAGCTTCTGGTATACCCGCTTCCGCAAGCCGGTTTCGGAGCCTATCCCGAAGGACAAGGGAATCTACATAAGCTCGGTCAAATACGCGGCAAACCGCATCGATCCGGATATCAGGTTTACTGACGCAGCCTGCGCAATGATGGTCAAGGTGCCGCGCGTATTTCTGAAGCTGGCTTTGCAGGGCTGTGTGGACTGGGCAAAGGAAAACGGCGTAACTTTGATTGACGAAGCTGAAATGAAGATTATTAACGACAAGCGTTCCAAGGAAAAGAAAAGCTGAAATAAGCAGAGCGAAAAATAATTCCGCTCTGCTTATTTCTTTTGTTATTTCACGCTTCAGAGTTCCTAAGACGTTTACGGAAACGAAGCCATGCAACGGTATCCGTGACGGTTTCGCGGAATGGCCGCGGCTTGAAGCCAAGCTCCTTTTCGGCCTTTTTATTTGAAAAGAGCGAATTTGACGAAAGCGTAAAGAGTGAATATGAGGTAAACAACGCCGTTTTTTTGCTCAGTCTGGAAAAGAGCTCGGCAAACGGAGCCACCGCTTTGGCAAGCCATATAGGCAGTGTTACGGGGATTTTGACACCCAGTGCCTTGCTCATGGTTCCGATAATTTCCGGAACAGATATATAGCTCCCCGAAAGTATATAGCATTCGCCGCTTCGACCGTTTTCACAGCAGGACAGTATTCCGTCTGCCACATCGCGTACATCGACGAAATCGTAGCCTCCTGTCACACAGGCGGGCAGCTTTTCAGAATCGAGATTTATGAAAAGCTCGGTCATGGGCGAGCAGCCGTTATCAAAGGGACCTATAATTCCCGAGGGGTGCACTATCGAAACGTTCAGCCCGTTTGACGCTGCTTTCATCACATAGGAAGAAGCTTCCGCCTTGGTTTTTGCGTAAACTCCATGCACGCTAAGAGGTGAAAACTCTGTTATCTCGGTCATGGTTACGCCTTTAGGCAGCAGGGGCAGAGCGTGCACCGAGCTGACGTAAATAAGCTTCTTAACCTTGTTCTGAACGCAGAGGTCAACGATGTTCTTGGTTCCCTGAACATTTATGTCGTATACTTTTTGCTGCTTCCCCGAGGCTATGGAGACGATTGCCGCACAGTGGATTACTATGAGTTCATCGCCGCCGGCTTCGAAAAAGGAGTGCAGCCTGCCAACATCAAGAACGTCGCCGAAGCAAATCTCCGGCCCGGAGGGCAGGTGCTCAAGAAGCCTATCTCCGGGAAGAACTAAAGCTCTTACCCTCTCGCCTCTAATAGTCAGCTTTTGTATAAGAGTATTGCCCAGGTGACCCGTCGCGCCCGTAATAAGATATAAAGTACCCATGCAAAGATCTCCTTTCATTAGAATAAAATAAAAATATATAAACATGGTGTTGATTATATTATCTAATGTCATTATAATAACTCTATGTATACTCTGCAATAAACACCTGAGACGAATACGAAAGATAAAATACAAAGCACGGCAATTTGTTGACCATATTAAAAAAATTTACAATTGAAGAGTGGAGAGAGCGATGAAATCGGATCGTAGAGTGACTTATACCAAAATGGTTCTAAAAAAGAGCCTTCTCGAGCTTATATACGAAAAGCCTGTAAATAAAATAACCGTAAAGGAAATATGCGAAAAGGCCGACATAAACCGCGCTACGTTCTATTCCCATTTCAACGATGTATACGATATGCTCGATCAGATTGAAAATGAGCTTTATGGGACGATCAAGCACACTCTGGATAAGGGCTGGAGGGCGAACAGCCTGACGGAGCTTCTTACCGGAGTCTGTACTGACCTTAAACTGAACGAAGATGTCTGCAAAGCCATCCTCAGCGAGAACGGGGATAAGGATTTTTTAAACAGGGCCTTATTTATCGCGCAGGACAAGTGTGTTTCGGACTGGAAGGCGGCCGCGCCGAAGGCGGATATGGAAACGCTTGAAAAAATATATACATTTTTCTCTCACGGAAGCGCTGCTATTGTCCTTTCTTGGGTGAAAAGCGGAATGGTGGAAAGCCCTTCGGAAATTGCTTCGTTTATCGAACAGATAACTAACAAAGGACTTGGACTGCTGAGAGACGGTGCAAAGTGAATTATAAAATATAAAAATAGGATGTATCGGGCGGAGCCGTATGGGAATACATACAAAGAGGTCTAAGCGCTCGCCGAATAACTGAACTGATTTATAAGCGCACCGGAAACTCAGAGAGCTCCGGTGCATTTTCTTATCCACCAAACAAAAAGCTGCCGACAAATTATGGCGGTCTTGCTTGTGAATAATCCCAACAGGTGAATAAATGCAATAGAAGTGTTTGACTAGAAATATAATAATCGTTAAATTCGCGTTGCGTTCACAGCTTTGGTATTAGGGGGTATGGCAATGAATATTGTTGCGCTGATCGGCTTGCTGATTGGCTTTGGAGGTGTAATTGCCGGCTATATGTTGGACGAGGGTGTCCTAAGTGCTTTGATAAAGCTACCGGCAATATGTACCGTTGTTGTCGGAACACTAGGAATCGGACTTATAGCCAACCCTCTCAGCAGACTCAAAAAAGTGCCGGCGGCGCTGAAGCTTGTGTTTCTTGGCAAAAAGCAAGATACCGGCAAGCTTATAGATACGATAGTCGAAATATCAGTTATTGCGCGAAAAAGCGGACTGCTGGCCTTGGAGGCGGAGGCCGCAAAATATGACAACCCCGTATTGAAAAAGGGCCTCAACTATCTTGCCGACGGTGTTCCGCCAGATAGACTGAAGATGAACCTTGAGGCCGAGAGCGACTCAATGTATGAAGAATATGAGGAAGCAGCCAAAGTTTTCGAGGCCTTAGGCGGAACTTCGCCGACCATGGGCGTACTCGGAACTGTCATGGGCATGGTAAGTATCCTGAAGGATCTGGGCGGAGACGGAGGAATGGATACTCTGGGCGCTAAGATCGCATCCGCATTCATAGCCACAATGTACGGAGTCGGTTTCGCAAACCTTATATACCTTCCGCTTGGCAATCATATAAAAGCTGCGGCGGAAAGAGAAAATAGCTATTATAAGATAATGATTGAAGGACTTGTCTCAATACAGGCGGGAGAATATCCGGCACGTATTAAGGAATATCTTGTGGCTTTGAGCGGACCTTCAAACAGCAAAAAAATGAAGGGCGGAAAAGAGATCGCAGAGTAAAGAAGGATGGCTAAATCATGGCAAAACCGCAAGTCGAAAAAGATACCAGCGAAAGATGGACCGTCACATATGCGGATCTTATGAATCTTTTGCTGATTCTGTTTATTATCTTATACAGTATGTCAAAGCTGGATGCTGAGAAATCCGAGCAGGTGCAGCAGTCTCTTGGAACCGGATTCAGCAACATGGTCGGCGCGGCGGCAATCGCGGCAGCCGGGGGGAATGGCGGATCGGGAGGTACCGGTCAGGACTCCAATACCTATTGGGTTACAGATGAGTACGGTGAATTCTATAATGAAATAAGCCTCCTGATACAAAACAGCGGACTGCAGGATAAAATTGCCGCCAAGGTGGACGATACCGGAATTATCATTTCGTTCAAGGACAGCGCGCTTTTTATTTCAGGCAGCGCGGATCTTAGCGATGAGGCTAAAAACATGATATCCCAAATCGGCTCCTTACTCTCAAATTTGACCTATTCTTTTATACTTGTCGAGGGGCATACGGATTCTGATCCCATTATCGGCGGAGGTCGCTACCAGGACAATATGGACCTGAGCAGCGCGCGCGCCGGACACGTGTGGAGAGAGCTTGTCCATTGCGGAATTCCGCCGGATGATATGGCGTCCATCGGGTACGGAGACTACAGACCCATAGCTCCGAACGATACGCCGGAGGACAAGTCGAAAAACCGGAGAGTCGTAATCTCAATTTTAAAAATGCCGTTTACCGCAAGTACCGATCTCGTGGCGGATAATTTGCCTGAGAGTGAAAGTGAGAGCAGCCAGAGCCCGAGCCAGAGTCCTAGTCAGAGTCCCGGGGAGAGCCAGAGCCCAAGCGAGAGCCCGGATGAAAGCAAAGAAAGCTCAGAAAAAAATTAATCCGAAATATATGAAGCTCGCCATCCGCAGCCCGGGGGTTACGGATGGCATTTTCATATCTTTTGGTACAACCAGAGACCAGATGTATATTATATGGTAATATTGTTATATAAAGTTCACAAAAATGCTGAAAATAATTGTGAACCGTTCATATTTATTGACACCGGGGGGTGGGGATGCTATCTTTATTATGCGATTAATATGTGTGCCAATACCCAAAAAACTGATGAGGATATTTTTTGGATTTTGACAACCTTGACAATGTACGCCGCGAAAATAAAATTACTTTTTTTATAAGACGAGGTAGAAAATATGCGAGAAAAAATAGTTGAGCTTGTTAATCTCATCCGCAGCATGCCGGATGAGCCCCTGAAGGAAACAGCTCCTGAATATTATGGCCTTGAAGCTGTTGTAACAGACGAAATGGCAGATGTGGCTTTGGGTATGGAACTTCGAAAATACATGGGCGCGGAGGAAGTGGCCGAAAATGTCGGCAAATCCGTGGAGGAAACGCACAAGCTGCTTCTTGCGCTTGAGGAAGTTGGTATTGTCGAATCGAGAGTTATAGACGGAAAAGAAGAATTCTGCGTTCTTATCTTTGTACCAGGCGTATTCGAGCTTATGGTCGCCGATATCCCGCAGGTCGAGGCGCATCCGGAGATTGCGAAGGCATTTGAGGAATACACCAGAATAAGAATGGGCAAGCTTGTCCCCAACGTACCCCGCGGCGCTGGCCCCATGCGCGTTATACCCGTTCAGACCGCCCTTGACGGACAGACGAGAATAGCCTCATTCGAAGAAATTACATACTGGCTCGACAAATACGATCCCAGCATTTCCGTCGCCGACTGCCAGTGCCGCGTTTCACGCCGGCTCGCGGGCGAGGGCTGCGGACACCTTGAAAAGGATATGTGCGTTATCGTCGGCCACACAGCGGAATCGGCCATTCGCACCGGCAAAGCAAGGAGAATCACAAAGCAGGAAGCCCTAGATATCTTCAAGAAGGCCGAAGAAAACGGCCTTATGCATCAGGTGACCAATATTGACGGCCCAGATAAGATATTTGCCATCTGCAACTGCTGCAGATGCTCATGCTTTGCTCTGCGCACGTCTCAGTATTTCAACACTCCCAATATGTCAAACAACAATTTCGTCGCGAGGATAGACAAGGAAAAATGCGTTGCCTGCGGGCAGTGCGTGGAGACCTGCCCCGGAGACGCTCTGATGCTCGGTCAGAAAATATGCTCGAAGACCCCGATTACGAGACTGCAGACGATTCTTCCCGACGACCATGAGTGGGGACGCGACAAGTGGAGCCCCGAGTACCGCGACAACAGGCATACGATTCTTGAAAGCGGAACCGCGCCCTGCAAGACCGCCTGTCCGGCGCATATTGCCG
>JASDTK010000161.1:0-5566 GCA_041891555.1 Oscillospiraceae bacterium | reverse complement strand
AGGGCTACATAAAGCTCGCAGCGGAGGGTAAGTACCTTGAGGCTTTGGAGCTGATTAAAAAGGAAAACCCTCTGCCCGCAGTCTGCGGACGTATCTGCCCCCACAACTGCGAAGACGAGTGCACACGCGGCGAATTCGACGAGCCAATAGCTATTGACGAAATAAAGAAGTTCGTCGTGGACAAGGAACTCGAAGCCGGAAGCCGCTTTATTCCTAAAAAGCTTCAGAACTTCAGCGATAAAAAGATTGCTATTATCGGTTCAGGCCCTGCGGGACTGTCCTGCGCGTATTTTCTGGCCCTGTATGGCTATACAATTACCGTATTTGAGAAGGAACAAAAACTCGGCGGCATGCTGACTCTGGGCATACCCTCCTTCCGCCTTGAAAAGGAAGTCATCGATTCTGAAATCGAAGTTCTCCGCGCAATGGGCGTAGAGTTTAAAACAGGCGTTGAGGTCGGCCGCGACATCACGATTAAGAAGCTCCGTAGCGAAGGCTACAAGGCTTTCTATATTGCAATCGGAGCACAGGCAGGACGCAAACTCGGTATTGAGGGCGAGAATTCTGAGGGTGTTATCGCAGGCGTCGATTTCCTGCGCAGCATCAATCTCGGCAAAGAAGTGAAGCTCTCCGGCAATGTCGTTGTAATCGGCGGCGGTAATGTCGCAATAGACGTAGCCCGCACAGCCGTGCGCGAGGGCGCGGACAGTGTCGCAATGTGCTGCCTTGAAAGTACAGCCGAAATGCCCGCTCTTCCCGAGGAACTTGAGGAAGCCAAGTCTGAAAATATCTCTATTAATAACGGCTGGGGCCCGAACCGCATACTCGTCAAGGACGGCAAGGTGACAGGCGTTGAATTTAAAAAATGTGTCTCCGTGTTTGAGGACGGCAAATTTGCTCCGAAGTACGACGTGTGCGAAATCATGAACGTTCCGGCGGACTATGTTCTCATGTCCGTTGGTCAGGCTATCGAATGGGGTGACCTTTTTAAGTACGACGAGGTCGAGCTCGGACGCGGCAATACCGCTGTTGCGGACGAGCTGACATATCAGACCGCAAAAGCTGACATATTCGTCGGCGGCGATGTCTGCACGGGACCTAAGTTTGCAATCGACGCAATCGCGGCCGGAAAGCAGGCCGCCATCTCGCTGCACCGCTTTGTGCAGCCCGGACAGAGCCTCACCATCGGCCGCGACAGAAGAGTTTTTAAGCCGCTTGACAAGAGCAATATCGACAAGGACGCGGTTATAGCAGGCTTTGACAATACTCCGCGCCAGAAGCCCGCGCATGACGCGAAGAAAGAAAAGACCTTCAGGGATGCACGTGTAAGCTTTACTGAGGAGCAGCTCAAGAAGGAAACCGCACGCTGTCTCGGCTGCGGCGCGACTGTTGTAAATTCCGACAAGTGCCTTGGCTGCGGTCTATGCACTACAAGGTGCAAATTTGACGCGATACGCCTTGAAAAGATTGCCGACACTGAAGGCTCCCTGTATGAGACGGCACCCATGATTTACGCCCAGCGCTTTGTGGACCGTGAGGAGGCCATCGCAGCAAGAGAGGCTTCGGGCAGAAGCGACGTGGAATACGTTGAAATCTGATTAAAACGGGACTGATAGTCAGTGCCTGTTTTGGAGGAGAAAACACAAGGGGCCGGTGGGGGCTTCCTCATCGGCTCTGGTGTGAATTTCCGGGTCATACTCGTACAATAAGTTTGTTTATATCATTTTCGAGCGGAGGTCAATATGCACGAACTGAGCATTTTAATCGAGGTCGTAAGAATTGTTGAAGAACTCGCCGATGAGCAGAACATTGAGAAGGTAGGAGCCATAGTGCTTCAAATCGGAGAACTGTCCTCTGTCGTGCCTCAGTTCATGCAGGAGTATTTTCCTGTAGTCGTCGATACTAAGCCGAGATTCAAGGACACGAAGCTCGAAATCGAAATGCTTCCGGGTATGGCAAGATGCCAGAACTGTGAGACAGTATTCAATGTGATCGAGAACAAGGGCTATTGCCCCAAGTGCCGGAGCTTTGACAAGGACCTGCTCTGCGGTCAGGAGTTTCTCATCAAGGAGATTGCCGTTCCCGCAAGCTGATTTAATTTAAAAAACGTTCCGATTACCCGTGGGTAACCGGAACGGTTTTTTGTCAGTTTTCCGCCTTAGTCAGGTTTTTCTCACAGGGGAGGCCGGCTTTTTCATAGCTTTCAATTTTGAAATTGAGCCTTTCCAGCGTCTCCCGCATATCCTCCATTTTTTTAAGCAGAGAAACACGCTGTTCGATAAGAAGCTGTCTACGTTCTTCGATAGTAGCGTCACCTTCTTGAAAAAGCTTGACATACTCGATTAGAACCTCAATCGGTAGGCCGGCGCTGCGCATGCACTTGATAAACTCAATCCATCGGCAATCCTCCTCGGTATAGTCGCGAATACCGCTTTGGCTGCGGTGTATATTGGGCAAAAGACCGACACGCTCATAGTAACGCAGAGTATCCGGCGAAAGCTTATATCTTTTACTGACTTCAGCAATCATCATTTGGTTTTACCTCCGAATTTATTTAAAGATTTAGCGTGCGAACAGGTGCTGTTAGTCGCCATAGACTTCTCTTTCGATAAGGTTTTGGGTATAAATCTCAGTGAAGTGCTGATTATACAGCAGGGCGCACGGCAGCGGTGTTCTGAGTTACCTCATATTGAAGCGGAGTCAGGAGTCTTTCAGCGCTGCGTCATCGGGTTTATCAAAGCGTGGAGTGGGCTTTTCGGTTTTGGCAAGCTCAAAAAGTTTAGGCTCAATGTGGCAGTAGCCGCCCGGGTTTTTATCGAGATATTTCTGATGATACTCCTCCGCGGGGAAGAAGTTCTCAAGACGGGCAAGCTCGACAGTGACGGTCTTGTTAAGCTCTTTTTCAAGCCCCTCAAGGGATTTTTTGATAATGGGCAGGTCCGATTCGTCCGTGTAATAGATACCTGTGCGGTACTGTGTGCCCCTGTCGTTGCCCTGACGGTTGAGGCTTGTAGCATCAATGGTTTTGTAATAAAGCCCGAGAATAAATTCAAGCGGAGCCAGAGCTTTGTCGTACAGGACGCGGACCGTCTCAGCGTGACCTGTACCGTGCCGGCATACGTCTTCGTAAGTCGGGCTTTCCGTTTGTCCGTTTGCGTAGCCGACCTGCGTTTCGATTACGCCGTTTATTTGTTTAAGGAAGTGCTCGGTTCCCCAGAAGCACCCTCCGGCAAGATATATTTCAGAATATTTATCCGTCATTTGGCTTTTCCCTTTACTTAAAAAATTGAGGAACTTTTGGTATAATATTATAATACTCTTTTCACCGGCGCTAAACAAGTTTATTATCAGCTGCGAAAAGAGAAATAGACGGAATAAAGGAAAGTATAGCCTGCGGAAAAATAATCGCAGAACAAGAGCAGACAGGTTCCCGTATCGACATATACGGGAGCCTGTCTGCTCTTAAGGTATACTTAAAACTGCTGTCGTTTTGCGCGGAGCGAAGAAACTACTATTCCGGCTCCCATCCATAAAAGCGCACATAAAATCGCCCAAGGCAGATATCTGGAAGGGGAGGTCAGGCAGCCGCACAGCCACCTCCCCGGCAATGCACCGGAAATCCATTTGAGAACATAAGCCCAGCTCGGCGTTTCGATGAGAAGCCCTGAGAGAACTCCGTTCAAAAAGGTTAAAATCGGCGCGAGAAACATGAGGGAAAGGACGTTTTTCAGAAGCGATGCCGTAAGCAGGGTAACGCCCAGCAGCCCGAAGAGATAGAGGCAAAGAGGTATAAAATATGCCGCAACTTTTACGATGGACTCGCCGGTTAAAACTGAACAGGCGGCACCTGCGGCGATGTAGCCCGTCAGGCAGATAACGAGAGGCGCGAGACTGTTCACGATTACGACCTGCCACTGGCTTACACCCATCTGCCGCATCCTGACGCGGAGAGTTTTTTTGTTTATATCCAGTACCCATGAGGCCCCGACGACGAGATAGAACATACAAAGCACGCCGTACCATTTGACACAGGTCTCGAACGGGCCTGACGTTGATTCGGTACCTGCTCCGCCGTCAAGTTCGGTTCTAACGATATCCACCATCGCGCCCGAGTCCCAGAGCTTTTTTATTTGCTCACGCTGGGCTGCTTCGTCGACAACGTCATAGGTTTTGCCGTGTTCAATCAGGCAATCCTTAGTCGTGGTTATCGAAAGCTCCTCCATCCATAGCATCATAACGCTGTTTACCAAGGGCTCGCTAATAGTCGCGGGAGCCTGTGAGGAGGGCGAGGTCATCAGCTCCAGAGTGTCCTGAAACTCGCCCTTGGCAATCTTTTCGGAAAACCCGTTCTTAATTACAACTGCCGCTTCGAGTCTGTCCTGCTTGAGCAGCCGCACCGCCGTGTCATAGGACATCTCACGTACCGAAAAACTCTCGTAATCGGAGAGATAATCAATGAGCTTCTGAGAAAACTTGCCCTCATCCTCGGAGACAATAGCGACAACAAGCCCCGAATCTGCTTTTTCCTGCGCAATAACCGCGGTAAAAACGGATATTATGATAGCGAGCAGGACAAAAACGAGCGAAAACGGCTCCCGGAAACTGCCGGTAAGACGGGCTTTGAACATATAGTCCAGTCTCATGCGCCATGCCCCCTTCTCCTGAGGCCGAAATAGCCCAGCGGCAGCAGCAGCGCCGAGAATCCTAGCATTTTCAGTATGTCCTGCACGAAAACGTCTTTATCGAAATGGAACAGCGAGCCTGAAAGCAGCCTCAGCACGCTGCGCAGAGGGAGGCAGCGCCCAATAAGCGAAGCCGAGGCAGGCAGAGCGCCTTCCGGTACAAGCGCCCCGCAGAAGGCGGCCATTCCGATAACCAGGAAAAAGCCCGTCCAGAGCGCCGTGCTTTCACTGGGGAGCCAGACTGCGATATTAAGCGCAAGCGCTGAAAAGCAAAGCGCGGAGAGCAGGAGCGATATTGCCAGAGCGGCTAAATTATTAGCGTAGGCTCCGCCTAAAAGAGTACCCGCCAGCTTCAGAAGCAGTGAGGCGGGGAAGAGCATTGTGAGCACGAGAAGAATAAACACGGCACCGGAAATAATCCGGGCTGTGAAAAAACGCGTCGTTCCGATTCCGCAGAGCAGGCCGCGCCGCAGAATGGCGCCGGAGGAATCAGCGGCGCTGAAATGTATGACGGGGAGCATCGAAAGCGCGGCAAAAATTGCGAAAATCGCGCTGATATAGTATTCAACTGGAAGAAACTCTCCCGCAAGCGAGACGGGACTGTTTTTTCCCAGCGCCTCACGTCTGGACATATATCTCGTTATCGCGTCATTTGTCGATTCCGAAAGATAATCGTCGGCGTCTTTTTCCGACACGCCCTTATCCAGCAGCACGGTCCTTGCCGCCTCCATGACATTCTGGCTTTTGCCGACTATCTCAAGCGAGCTTTTGAGCGCCATCGAGGTGATATTCGTTTCCAGAGCGTGAGCTTTTGTACTGATAAGCTCGACCTTCACCTGCCTGCCGTCTCGCTTTTTCTTTTAAAGATCTTGCTGGTTATTGTC